>JAHJUC010000624.1 GCA_018829385.1 Alphaproteobacteria bacterium | reverse complement strand
CGGCTTTGCGGCGATGCCTTTCCTGATGGCAGTCGATGGCGCCAAGATGCGCGATTTTGTCAAACCGGGAGCCGCTTTGGAAATCACGGCCGTTCTTGAGCACGAAGGCTCGGGCTACGCGGTCACCAGGGCAAGAATAACGAGCGGCGGCAAGAAGGTGGCTGACAGCCAGCTCAAGTTCAGAACCGTTGCTTTCGATCAGGTCCCGCTCGCCGATATCGTTCGGAACCGTGCCGGCGAAGTGGGGCTCATGACCGCAATGGCGAATGCTGCAGGAGAACGGCAATGACAGATACACGCCATCAGGTTGTCGTGACCGGCGTAGGTCTGGTGACTTCGCTCGGAGTCGGATGCCAGGCTCACCGCGAGCAGTTGATGGCTGGCACCGTGCCGGCCAGGGTGACCGACAGCGAGCGCTTCGCGCCGTATACGGTCCACCCCCTCCCCGAGATCGACTGGTCGGCGCAGATTCCGCGTCGTGGCGACCAGCGCCAGATGGAAAACTGGCAGCGGCTCGGCGTTTACGCGGCTGGCCTCGCGCTCGATGACGCGGGCCTGAAGGAAGACGCCGAAGCCTGCGCCTCGATGGACATGATCGTTGCCGCCGGCGGCGGCGAACGCGACATCGCGGTCGATACCCTGATCGTCGAGGAAAGCCGCAAGCGCAACGACCGCGAGCAGCTGCTCAACGAGAAGCTGACAACCGAATTGCGCCCGACCCTGTTCCTGGCGCAATTGTCCAACCTTCTCGCTGGCAACATTTCCATTGTTCACAAGGTAACCGGCTCCTCGCGCACGCTGATGGGCGAGGAGGGCGCGGGGATTTCGGCCGTGGAAACCGGCTATGCCCGCATCGCCGCCGGACAATCGACCCATTGTCTGGTCGGCGGAGCCTATCTCGCCGAGCGGCTCGACCTCTTGATGATCCGGGAAGCGATCCAGTCGCTCGGAAGGGACCCGAAACAGCCGTTCTGGACCGGCGACGGCAGCGCAAGCGGCATGAACCTGGGAACCGCGGGTGCATTCCTGGTGCTCGAATCGCTTGACCATGCCCGGGCCCGGGGCGCCCATGTCTATGCCCGGCTCGACGCGGTGCTGGGAGATCGCGGCTCCCGCGACGGTGATCGCCTGGAGCAACGGCTTGCCCGTCTCGCCGATGATACTGGCGCATCCGGCGGCGAGGACACCGTGGTATTCTCCGGAGCCACCGGTCAGCCCGAGCTCAGCGCCCGCGAACGCGCCTTCCTCAGGGCGCGCTTCCCGGCCTCACCGCTGCGCACGGTCGGAGCGCTGTTCGGCCATTCCATTGAAGCGCAGTTCCCCACGGCGGTGGCGCTGGCCTGCCTGGCGCTTGATGATGACGCGCCGGTCAGCCCGTTTGCGCCCGGCGAAGACGCCATTGCAACAAAAGCTGCCAACTCGGCGGTCGTGACCACCATTGGTCATGTCCGCGGTGAAGGCATCGCCCGACTGACGAGGATGTCATGAGCAAAGCCGCTTACAGGGACCATCTTGGCCGTCCGCTTGTCGCGGTTACCGGCATGGGCGTCGTCTCCTCTCTTGGCCAGGGGGTCAAGGACAATTGGCAGGCCCTGACAGCCGGCCGGTCCGGCATCCATCCGATCACCCGGTTTCCCTCCGAAGGTCTGTCCACCCGGATTTGCGGCACCGTCGATTTCATCGACATCCCGGCGCCCACCACGGTCGAGCGCTCCTTTGCCTTCGCCCACGAAACCACCATCGAGGCCCTGGCTGAGGCCGGCATCTCGGGCGATTTCGATGGCCCGCTGTTCCTCGCGGCTCCGCCGATCGAACCCGAATGGAGCACCCGTTTCGACCTGGGCGACCGCGTAAAGCCGGAACAGATGACCGGAAACGCCTATGATCAGTTTCTCGCCGTCCTGCGGGAGAAGGCAGATCCGGTGGCGCATGAATCCATGCTGTTCGGATCGATTTCGGAGCGTCTGGCCGACAGGTTCGGAACCCGCGGATTGCCGGTCACCCTCTCGACCGCCTGCGCCTCCGGCGCCACCGCCATCCAGCTCGGCGTCGAGGCAATTCGCCAGGGCCGCACCGATCGTGCGTTGAGCGTTGCCACCGATGGATCTGTCAGCGCCGAAGCTCTGATCCGGTTCTCGTTGCTTTCCGCCCTGTCCACCAACAACGATCCGCCCGAGAAAGCCTCCCGGCCCTTCACCAAGGATCGCGACGGCTTCGTTATCGCCGAGGGATCCGCCACGCTGGTGCTTGAATCGCTAGAGGCCGCGATCGCCCGTGGTGCGCGGGTTCTCGGCATCATCAGCGGCTGCGGCGAGAAGGCCGACGATTTCCACCGCACCCGTTCCTCGCCCGGCGGTGCCCCGGCAATCGCCACCATCCGCGCCGCCCTCGAGGATGCCGGGCTTTCGGCCGAGGAAATCGGCTACATCAACGCCCACGGCACCTCGACGCCGGAAAACGACAAGATGGAATATCTGGCGCTTTCGACCGTGTTCGGCGATCGCATGCCCGACGTTCCGGTCTCGTCGAACAAGTCGATGATCGGCCACACGCTGACAGCTGCCGGAGCTGTGGAAGCCGTGTTCTCGCTTCTGACCATGAGCACCGGAACCCTGCCGCCCACCATCAATTACGACACTCCGGACCCTACCATTCCGCTCGATGTGGTGCCCAACGCCAAGCGCGATGCCAGCGTCACCAGCGTTCTCTCCAATTCGTTTGGATTCGGCGGACAGAATGCATGCCTTGTCATGTCGGCTGAACCCGCTTAAGTCATCTCCCGCCATGGCGACGGCCCTGGCCAAACGGATCAGGCATCTGTCGAAAGCGAGAGCGCCGGGGCCGACGCTCACCTGGATGCCGGGCGGACAGGGAAACCTGCAAGAGACACTGGCGGCCGCAAGGCGCCGCCAAGCGGAGAAGGACATTATTCATGCGGGCATTGCAGCTGATCGAGGATCGCAAGCTTGAGACGGTGGATCTGCCTCCTCCCCCGCCGCCGGGCATCGGTGAAGCAACGGTTTCGATCAAGGCTGTCG
>JAHJUC010000623.1 GCA_018829385.1 Alphaproteobacteria bacterium | reverse complement strand
CTGGGCACGCTCGCTCTCGCCTCGGTCGCCGATGGTGAAGAACAGCATTCCGTCCGCTGCGACGGCGATGCGGGAGCCGAAATGCTGTCCCGCTCCGGTAAACCGGTTCATCCGGAAGATCTCGGTCACGTCCGAAAGCGCCGTTCCGTCTTCAGACAGTCGGGCGCGGGCGATCGCGGTGCCGAGGCCGCTGTCGTTGCGGGTCGAGTAGCTCAAGAAAATCGTCCGGCTGACGGCGAAATCATTGGCCAGCGCCACATCGAGCAGGCCGCCCTGGCCGGCTGCCGCAATGTCCGGCAGGCCTGACACCGGCGCGGAGATCACTCCATCGCGCACCAGTCGCAGGGCGCCGCTGCGCTCCGTGACGAGAATGGACCCGTCGGGCAGCGGTTCAACGCCCCACGGATGATCGAGGCCGGAGGCGATCACCTCGACTTCGACGCTCACCTCGCTTGTCGGGACGATTTCGCCAGCCGGGACGCTTGCGGCCGAGGCCAGCCATAAAGCTGCTGACAGGCCGATGAATGTGCTTGCGGATGTGTTTGCGGCTCGCTGCCTTGCCGGGATCGGATCTCTTGCCATCGTCGCCTCGCTTGCGGTCACTGTTTGCACTCCTGAGCAGATATGGTGCGTCAAAGACGCGGGAAAACCCCTGCAAGTGAAACCGTGCCGGTGACGGTGGTTGAAATACGGCTACACTCTCTCGCCATGGACAGCGCTGATTCGCCCATCAAGCCCTCACTCCCTGCTGCCGAGGCGGGGCGGCAGCGTGCTGTCTGGCGGGGGAGTGTGCTCGCCCTTCTGCTTCCCGGTCTGGTGATTGCGGCAGGCTATGGCGCGCTGTGGATCTGGCTTTTTGTGAACGACCGGGGAGGGGGTGCGCTGGCGCGCGTCTGCCTGATGGTCCTGGTCCTTGTCGTTCCGTCGCTGCTTGCCTATGCGGGGCTGCGCCTGTCGACCATGCGGCTGACGCTTCGCGGCGCCCACCTGGAGGCGCATCCGGGGTTCCCGGCCCGCGATCCTGTGACCATGGCCTATGCGGCGGTAACCGGTTTGTCGCTGCGCCGCGGTCTTTCGGGCTGGATCACCGGCGCCGGATCGCTTGTGATCGAACGGGACAACGGCGCGCCGGTGGTCATTTCAGGGCTGAAAAGCCCGGATGCGGCGCTGGCCGATCTTGCGGCGCGGTGCGAAGCCTTCAGCAAGCCGGGCGTCGCTGGCAAGTCTCCGACCGACTGGTAGACCCGGCGTCCACCTGCGGATGCTCCACCTGATGGGTTTGCCGGATCTGACGGTCAAGCATTGCATGGGGCTCGGCGCGGGCCTGGAACACCAGCACCGACAGCAGGATCAGGCATCCCATCGCCGCCATCAGCGCTATTCTCAGGGCTGTGACAGCTTCCCGGCGGGCGGGTTTGACAAGCAGAAAGTCATCTTCCGGAATCATCGTCTTTCCCCGTTCTTTGCTGTTCGGGGATCATCTAACAGCCGGAACGCGTCGCCATTCGGACCGGATTGTGGCGGTGCCTGAGTTTTGTGGTGGCAACAATGTGTTTCGGGTTAACGCGTGCGCTTGCCGAAGGCCGCAGCGCGTCTCGGGGCGAGGGGCCGCGGGGTGAATTCGCTGGCAGCTGCCGCGGCCGGAACTTCGTGCCGGACGGCGGAGGTGTAGGCGGGGCGAACGAGGTCGCCGGGCTGGGAGAGCTCCGGTTCGGGGAAGCGGTCGTCAAAGGTTCTGGGCACGATTTCCGGCCGCGCCAACGCGTATCCCTGCATCAGCTGAACGCCGATTTTCTGGCAGAACTCGACCTGGTGTTCTTCCTCGAGCCCCTCGAACAGCACCGTGATGCCGCGTGCCTTGAACTGTTCGACCATCAGCTTGAGCAGACCCATGCCGGCGGAGGTTTCGGTGAAGCGGCGCACCCAGGCCGCGTCGAACTTCAACACATCGGGTTTGAGGTCGTCGACCCGCTGGGAGTCCGAATCGTCGGCGCCGTAGTCATCGACCGCGATCTTGAAAAGCCTCGAGCGCAAGCCGCTGACCAGCCGGTCGAGCACCTTTTCATCGCCGCTGCCCTGTTCGGTGATTTCGCAGACAATGCGGCCAGGCCTCAGGCCTGCGCGCAGCGTCACCTCGACCATGCGATCGACTTCGGCATCGATGTCGCCGAGGACATCAAACAGGCCGGGATTGAAGTTGATGAACAGCCTGGCCTTGCGGCGGCCGAGTTTGCCCATGTTGAGAATGTGCAGTTCCCGGCACAGCGTATCGACCGTGACAGCGTCGGCTTTCTCGACCATCGAAAAGAAATGACCGGGCGATACCGGTTTGCCATCCTGCTGGGCGCGGATCAGGGCTTCGAACGCCTCGATCGTCAGGTGGCCCTGCTCGTTCTGGCTGAAAATCGGCTGGAAGGCCGAACGCAGGATAAAGGGTCCGTAGGAGGTTGTGTAAAATCCCCGGTCGTCCTGCAGAAAATGCGGTTCACGATGCCCGGCCATCATGTCCTGGACTCCGATTTCCGTTTCGTGTCGAAAAGGAATCCTAGACGCCAATTCTTTCCGCAAGGTTAAATCAACCGTTACAAGCTTACCTGGCGGCTTGCATCACAGGGCGCGTTGCGACATAGAAGGCAACGGGCGCGGGCGCCGCGTCCCTTTGCATTACGTCCCAGCACCGGAGCGCATTTCATGGCCTTTCTCGCCAACGCCCTTTCCCGGGTGAAACCGTCCGCCACCATCGCCGTCAGCCAGAAGGCGCGGGAACTCAAAGCCAAGGGCCGCGACGTTATCGGGCTTGGCGCCGGCGAGCCGGATTTCGACACCCCGGACAACATCAAGGCTGCGGCGATCGACGCGATCAACCGCGGGGAAACCAAGTACACCCCGGTCTCCGGCATTCCCGAACTGCGCAAGGCGATTGCCGCAAAGTTCAAGCGCGAGAACAATCTCGACTACGACTGGCAGCAGACCATCGTCGGCACCGGCGGCAAGCAGATCCTGTTCAACGCCTTCATGGCGACGCTGAACCCCGGCGACGAAGTCATCATTCCGGCGCCCTACTGGGTCAGCTATCCGGAGATGGTGGCAATCTGTGGCGGCACCTCGGTGTTCGCGCCGACGACGATCGAGAACGGCTTCAAGCTGGCCGCCGCCGATCTGGAAGCGGCGATCACGCCGAAGACCAAATGGCTGATGTTCAACTCGCCGTCCAACCCCTCGGGCGCGGCCTATACCGAGGCCGAGCTGAAGGCCTTGACCGAGGTGCTGATGCGCCATCCGCATGTCTGGATCCTGTCCGACGACATGTACGAGCACCTGACCTATGGCGATTTCGTCTTCACCACGCCGGCCCAGGTCGAACCGGCGCTGAAAGACCGGACGCTGACCATGAACGGTGTGTCGAAGGCCTATGCGATGACCGGCTGGCGCATCGGCTACGCGGCCGGTCCGCTGGAGCTGATCAAGGCGATGGACATGATCCAAGGCCAGCAGACATCGGGCGCCTGCTCGATCGCGCAGTGGGCCGCGGTCGAGGCGCTCAACGGCACACAGGACTTCATCCCGAAGAACAAGGAAATCTTCCGTGGCCGCCGCGACCTGGTTGTCTCGATGCTGAACCAGGCCAAGGGCATCCAGTGCCCGGTTCCGGAAGGCGCGTTCTACGTCTATCCGTCCTGCGCCGACCTGATCGGCAAGACCGCGCCGTCGGGCAAGGTGATCGAAACCGATGAGGATTTCGTCACCGAACTGCTCGAAACCGAAGGCGTTGCGGTCGTTCACGGATCGGCCTTCGGCCAGGGCCCGAATTTCCGCATCTCCTACGCCACGTCGGAGGAACTGCTGGAAGAAGCCTGCAACCGGATCCAGCGGTTCTGCGCAGCCCTGCGTTGACCGGTAGGAGACTTCAGCTGCCGGGCCACCAGGTGGAGCCGGCCTGATCAAATGCGACCGCCCTTCGCGACCGCCCTTTTTGGGGCGGTCGTTTTCGTTTCAGACCCAGCGCAGCAGCCAGTAGCCTGCCGCTGACGCCGCCGCGGTTAGCGCGGTTCCCCAAGCCATGTCGACGAGGCTCATGACCACCGGCCAGTTCTTCAGCGTCGCCATGTTGGTGATGTCGTAGGTGCCGTAGGCGGCAAAGCCGAGAATGGCGCCGAGCAGCAGCGCATCCTGCAGCGAGCCCGAGCGGAAAGCCGGCGCGGAGGCAAGCAGGACGACGACCGCCGAATACATCACGTAGAACAGGGCGGCGATCGAAAGCTTCGGCTGATCGAGCATCAGGTCGCCGAGCTGGCGGGCGTAAAATCCCTTCGCGACAAGGCCCAGCCAGACCGCATCGATGATCAGGATAAAGGCGGCGGTTCCGGCCCAGGCCTTGAGAAAGCCCGCGGGGATCATTGTTCGGCCCCGCCGGCGTTCCCGCCTGGGTGGGTCGCCGTGCCGGTGATATGCGTCTGTCGGGTCATGGAAAGCCTTTCCGGGATAACGGGCTGGGATAACGGGATGCACTGCTATGCCGATGCCAGTCTCCGGTCGGGAGTGCCGGCATCGGCGAGGGCTGCTGTAGTCTTTGGAACCAGGGTGCGCAGTGCGCCGGGATGGCACACGCATTCGACCTCGCGTTCCAGCGGGATGATCTCGCCGTCGATCGCGGCCTTCGAACTCTTCCGCGCGGCCGGGAACTTCAGCGTGACCTTGTGTGCTGTCTCGACGCTGACATCGGGATCCTCGCTGAGCCTGCCGACGGCGGCGCGCAGGGCCATGCGGAACACGGTGCCGGGCTCGAGCGCGCGGGAGCAGTAGACGCCGAGGACGCCCTCGTCGAGCAGCGCGGCATAGGCAAGCGGCGTATCGCCGAACAGGTTGTTGGAAATGGAGACCGCGGAGACGAGCCGGCGCGAGCGACCGGAACCGGTGTCGATCTCGACCCCGAGCCGCGGCGGCTTGAGGATCACGCGTCCCAGCGTCTTGACCGTCGAGGTGATCTTGCGCAACCGGGTCGAGGTGTCGAGGCTTGCGCGCTGGTGCACCATGCTGGCGTGCAGGCCGACGGAAAACTGATGGACATAGGGGCGGCCATTGGCGGTGGCGATGTCGAGCGGCCGCTCGTCGGCCTGCACCAGCGCGTCGAGGGCTTCCTCGGGATCGAGCGGGAGACCGAGGCTGCGGGCAAACATGTTCATCGTACCCAGTGGAATCACGCCG
>JAHJUC010000622.1 GCA_018829385.1 Alphaproteobacteria bacterium | reverse complement strand
TGATCGTGTTGATCTGCTGTCCGGGCCGCGCCGTTTCGATGAGCTAGAGATGGGCCGGCAACGGATGACTTGCGAAACACATGGATGTGATCGGGCCGGGAGGAAAGCGTGAGCCGGCAAACCAAAATTTTTTCATGAAACTTTTTAAACGCTTTAATATCATAGGGTTGAATGAAGAACATGACTTCCAGAGGTCCATTTTTTCGTCAACCGCTTCTGTCATGCACCGTTCACAATCCGGAACTTCCCGGCCGCTGGAATGACCGGAAACCCTGGGTTCTCCGAGGGCAGAAAAATCACGGCGGATCGCGCCCTGGCCACACCGTGTTACCGTCCGGACCAGCCATTCTCACGGACTCTCACGAACGCGTGATCGGCCTTTACGGCGTGTGATTAAAATACCGGACACCCGGAGGGCATTTGGATCGCTCTGGCGGGCAAAAAAAAGACCGTCTGTTGATGCAGGCAATGGCTGAAGTGCCCCGCGCGGGGGCCTGTGTTGGCTCAGGCCCCGGGGGCGCAGATGAGGACGCAGGCCACGGGCCGCGCGATGCAATTCATTTTAGGCACTACTTAATTGTATGAATTCAGATAGTTAGATATTTCGATCGAATATCATCTGTTAATTTTCGTCTGTTACTATCCGTTGTCATGGGAACACCTGGCCACCCGGGAAGGGGCCAATAACAAGGGGAATGAGCTATGGCTGCGGGGACGAATTATCTGCAGAGAGAAGAATCCTTCATGTACGACCGCGAGGTCAGGTACAAGATGGAGGAAACGATGAATGAAGCCCGGATCGAATACACCGAGAAGGGCGTCATGCACATGGCGTCGCGCCGCTGCCAGTTGCTTGGCATTTCGCCGGCCAGCGCCGTTCTCGGCATCCTGACCCAGTTCAAGCTGCCACAGGAGTTCAATCTCGATGTTCCCGAGGCGCGGATCTCCAGCATCGGCTGCGTCCTGACCCGCACCTACACCAACAACACGGTGGAAGTGCGTTTCCTGCGGCTGCTGACCGACAAGGAACTGCACCGCATCTACGTCTTCAGCGCCCACCCCAACCATCGCGACCACGTCATGGACGTGCGCTCCTGGTAGGCGGACGGATGGATCCGGTCGGCGCGGCTGAGCAGCCGCGCGACAATCCGTCGTTCAATAAAGAACGCTGGCGCCCTCATCGGCGGTGCCGGCGTTTTCTCTGAGCCGCGCGAACAGCTCCCGGCCCAGGCCCCATTCATTGTGGCTGAGGTCGGCGGTCGCCGGTGCGCGGGCCGCGAATTCCTCCGCCGGCACCAGAACCTCCAGCGATCCGGTCACCGCGTCGAGACGGATCATGTCGCCGTTGCGGATCTTGGCGATCGGCCCGCCGTCCTTGGCCTCGGGCGTCACGTGAATGGCGGCCGGCACCTTGCCCGAAGCGCCGGACATGCGCCCGTCGGTCACCAGCGCCACCTTCTGCCCGCGGTCCTGCAAAACGCCCAGCGGCGGTGTCAGCTTGTGCAATTCGGGCATGCCGTTGGCCTTGGGCCCCTGGAACCGCACCACGGCGACGAAGTCGCCATCGAGTTCGCCGGCCTTGAAGGCCTCCTGCAGCCCGTTCTGCGTGTCGAACACCCGCGCCGGTGCCTCCACCACGTAGCGTTCCGGCTTGACCGCGGAGATCTTGATCACGCCCTTGCCGAGATTGCCGGTCAGCATCTTCAGCCCGCCATTGGGCTGGAACGGCTTGTCCGCCGTCGTCACCACCTTGGCATCGCCGCTGACTTTTGCGATCGGCTCGCGCACCACCGCGCCGTTCTCGCCGAGCTTGGCTTCCACCGCATAGGATGACAGTCCCTTGCCCCACACGGTGCGCACATCCTCGTGCAGCAGTCCGACCGAAAGCAGCTGGTCGATCATGAAGCCCAGGCCGCCCGCGGCATTGAAATGGTTCACATCCGCCGGTCCGTTCGGATAGACTCGGGCGAGCAGCGGCACCGCGTCCGAGAGCTCGGAAATGTCCTCCCAGGTCAGCCGGATCCCTGCCGCCCGCGCCATGGCGACGAGGTGCATCGTGTGGTTGGTCGACCCGCCGGTGGCATGCAGCCCGACAACGCCATTGACGATGGAGCGCTCGTCGATCATCTCGCCCACCGGGGTGAACTCGTTGCCGAGCGCGGTGATGGCGAGCGCCCGCTTGGTGGCCTCCGCCGTCAGCGCGTCCCTGAGCGGTGTGCCCGGATTGATGAACGAGGCGCCGGGCATGTGCAGCCCCATGATCTCCATCAGCATCTGGTTCGAGTTGGCGGTGCCGTAGAAGGTGCAGGTGCCGGGCCCGTGGTAGGATTTGGATTCCGCTTCCAGCAGTTCCGCCCGCCCGACCTTGCCTTCGGCGTAGAGCTGGCGGATCCGCACCTTCTCGTCGTTGGAAAGCCCGCTGGTCATCGGTCCGGCGGGAATGAACACCGCCGGCAGATGCCCGAAGCTCAGCGCCGCGATCGTGAGCCCCGGCACGATCTTGTCGCAGACGCCGAGATAGACCGCCGCGTCGAACATGTTGTGCGACAGGCCGACGGCCGCCGCCATGGCGATCACGTCGCGCGAGAACAGCGACAGCTCCATGCCGGGCTGGCCCTGGGTGACGCCGTCGCACATGGCCGGCACGCCGCCCGCCACCTGCGCCACGCCACCCGCCTCGCGCGCAGCCTTGCGGATCAGTTCCGGATAGGTCTCGAACGGCTGATGCGCCGACAGCATGTCATTGTAAGAGGTGATGATGCCGAGATTGGGCACCACGTCGCCGGCCAGATCCGCCTTTTCCGCCGGGGCGCAGGCGGCAAAGCCGTGCGCCAGGTTGCCGCACGACAGTGTCGAGCGGAACGGGCCTTTCGTCGCCATCTCGCGCAAATGCGCCAGATAGGTCTCGCGGCCCGGCTTCGAGCGTTCGACTATACGGGCTGTGACGGCTGCAATGCGGGGATCGACAGTCATGGCTGGCATCCTTCAGTTCGATTTGGGTGTGGGCCCCAAGACTCCATGGGCCCTCTCGCCGCCCGGACATCGCCGGGCGCAGCCCGGGCGCTCAGGGCGCCCAGTAGATCTCGACCGGTGTCGTCGCGTGCCGCAGCACCGAACGCACCGGCATCTCGGCCTCAGGCCCGGCGCCGAGCGCCTTGGCCAGCACGGCCTTCTTCTGCTCCCCTTCTATATGGAGCACCACCAGGCCCGCTTCCACGATCCGCGGCAGCGTCAGCGTCAGACGGGGTTCGCCCGCCCCGGGCGCCTCGATTGCCATCACGCTTTGCCGGCAGGCGGGATCGGTCACCGCGCCAAGCGTCGTGCCACCCGGGAAGAACGAGGCGGTGTGGCCATCGGTTCCCATGCCCAGCACCACCACGTCGAACGGCAGCGCCAGCGCATCGATCGCCGCCGATGCGGCCCGCGCAACCGCCTCGGCATCGCCGTTGGCATGATAGAGCGGCACGAAGCCCGCTTCCGCCGCCCGGTTCTGCAGCAGGAACAGCGTGGCCAGCCGGTGGTTGGAGCGCTCGTGCGCCGGCGGAACCATGCGCTCGTCGACCAGCGTCACCGTCACCTTGTCCCACTCGATCGTCCGTTTCGACAGCGCCGCGAAAAACGCTTTCGGCGTGGTGCCGCCCGACACGGCAAGCGTCGCCGCGCCGCGTGCGGTGATCGCCATCGCCAGCGCGCCCGCCACCCTGTCGGCCAGCGCCTCGGCCAGCTCGCCGCCGTCGGCGAAACTCGAGTGCCTTATGTTGGCCTGCGCAATCTCAGTCGCTTTCATGCCAGGTCCTGCCGTCGCGTTCGATCAGCGCGATTGCCTGGCTCGGTCCCCAGGTCCCCGCCGTATAGGGCTGCACCCCCTGGCCGGTCTCTTCCCAGGCGGTCAGGATCGGGTCGACCCATTTCCACGCGGCCTCCACCTCGTCGCGGCGCATGAACAGGGTCTGGTTGCAGCGGATCACATCGAGCAGCAGCCGCTCATAGGCATCCGGATTGCGCTGCTCGAAGCGGTCGGCGAAGCTCATGTCGAGCGACACGTGCCTCAGCCGCATGCCACCCGGTCCCGGATCCTTGATCATGATCCACTGCTTGACGCCCTCGTCGGGCTGCAGCCGCATCACCAGCTTGTTGGCGGTGATCCGCCCGGCGGTCGGCCCGAAAATCGAATGCGGGATCGGCTTGAACGCCACCACGATCTCCGAAATCCGCTCGCTCATCCGCTTGCCGGTCCGGAGGTAGAACGGCACTCCGGCCCAGCGCCAGTTGTTGATTTCGGCCTTGATGGCGACAAAGGTCTCGGTGTTGGAGATCCCGCCCTCGAGCTCCTCGAGATAGCCCTTGACCGGCCCGCCAGCCGAGGCTCCGGCCTTGTACTGGCCGCGCACGGTCAGCGTGTCGGCATTGGCTTCGGTGATCGGCCTGAGCGAGCGCAGGACCTTGAGCTTCTCGTCGCGCACCGCTTCGGCGTCCATCGAGGCCGGCGGCTCCATGGCGACCAGGCACAAGAGCTGCACCAGGTGGTTCTGCACCATGTCCCTGAGCGCGCCGGCCTTGTCGTAATAACCGGCGCGGCCTTCCAGCCCCACCGATTCCGCCACCGTGATCTGCACATGGTCGATATGCGCCGAGTTCCACAGCGGCTCGTAAAGCGCATTGGCAAACCTCAGCGCCATCAGGTTCTGCACCGTTTCCTTGCCCAGATAATGGTCGATGCGGTAGATCTGCTCTTCCGTAAACACCTCGCCGATGGTCCGGTTCAGCACCTGCGCCGATTCGAGGTCGCGGCCGATCGGCTTTTCCACCACGATCCGGGTCTCATCGGTCACCAGACCGTTGGAACGAATCTTCTCGGAAATATCGCCGAACAGCGCCGGACCGACGGCAAGATAGAACGCCCGGACCCGGTCCTTGCCCTCGTCGAGCAGCGCTTTCAGCTCCGGCCAGCCCTTGTCGGACCGCGCGTCGACGGCAACATAGAACAGCCGCGCCACGAAGCGCTCGACCTCGTCCTCGTGGTATTCGCCGTCCTTGAGATGCTGCTTCAGCGCATCTCGCGCGAAGCCGCGATACTCCTCATGGCTCATCTCCGAGCGCGAGGCGCCGATGATCCGGGTCGGATCGGTCAGCTGCCCGGCCATCTGCCGGTGATACAGCGCCGGCAGAAGCTTGCGCTCGGCAAGGTCCCCGGTGCCGCCAAAGACGACATAGTCAAACGGGTCGACCGGAATGATGATCTGGCTCATTGCATGGCATCCTGTCCGTGAACGGTGGCTTTCTCATAATCTAATCGATTAGATAAAGCTAGACCTCGCGGGTGTATCAGATGATTTTGGTGCTGGAGGTGAAACCCGAACCCGGCGCAAACTCGCTTCCGAGCCATTTCAGATGGTGGGAATGGTCGTTGTTCTTTCAAGACCACGATATGGAGATCATTGATCACCGTCGCGAGGCTTCCGAGGTGTGAAAGGTTGATTGCCGGACTGTCGGCCTCGAGACCGGTTTCGACAGCGCGATCGTAAATGGCCAGGCATTGTTTGTTGGTGATCCGCGACATGTAGACGATCCCATCGAATTCGGTTTGTTCGTAGAGTTTCTGACTGAAGCGCCTGCCGGCGATTTGGGCTTTCGCCCGCACGGCATCCGTTGAAATGCCGAGGAGGTTGGCCCCCTCATGCCGCAGGTCGAGCAACAGAAGCGGCCTCCTGTTGCGGACGCTGGTGATGGAGTAACGATCGAGTTCCTCGCGCAGGAGAACACGCTGCGAGGTTCCCTCGAAACGGTCTCGAACAATAGCTTCTGCGACGGCCGTTGTT
>JAHJUC010000090.1 GCA_018829385.1 Alphaproteobacteria bacterium | reverse complement strand
CTGCCGGTGGAGGATGGCGCACCGGTGCTCGACAGCGCCAAGGAAGAGCCCGTGGAGGGAGACGAACCTGTCGCCGCTCCCGCAGCCGACGAGCCCGCCGCCCCGCCGCCGGCATCCGACGAGGAAGCCCAGGCACCCGAAACAAGAAGCGCGCCTGCGCCACAGGCAATGTCGGAGGAAGGCGTGCGCATGAGTGCAGAGCCGGCGGCTGAGGCACAGACAGATGTCACCATCATCAACCAGTATGACAACCGGACCATCATCCAGGTCGACAACCGCACCATCATTGAGCATGACGAACGCGACCGGCTGCGCGCCGGCAGCGAGGAAGTCTATTACGAACAGCTGCGCGGTGGCCGGGTGCGCGAGGTCATCGTCCGGCCCAACGGCGTTCAGCTCGTCACCATCACCAACCGCTGGGGCGACGTGGTGCAGCGCAGCCGGATCATGCCGGACGGGCGCGAATACGTGCTGTTTTATGCAAACGCCAACAGCGACGGGTCACGCCAGGCCTTTGTCGATCCCGGTCGCCGGCTGCCGCCGCTTCGGCTTTCGATTTCGATCGATGACTACATCCTTGATGCGACCGAAGCCGAGCCGTCTGCCTTTCTCGAGTTCCTGATGGAGCCACCGGTGGAACAGGTCGAACGCCTCTACTCGGTGGAGGAAGTGCGCCGCTCGGCCCGAATTCGCGACAAGGTCCGCCGGGTCGATCTCGACAGCCTCACTTTCGAATTCGGCAAGGCGACGATCGCCGAAGACCAGATCCAGCGCCTGTCGGATGTTGCCGGCGCCATGAGCAAGATCCTCGAGCGCAACCCGGCCGAGACCTTCCTGATCGAAGGCCACACCGATGCCGTGGGCCGCGACGAGGCGAACCTGCTGCTGTCGGACCGGCGGGCGGAAACGATTGCGGTGGCGTTGAGCGACGTGTTCGGAGTTCCGCCGGAAAACCTGGTCACCCAGGGCTATGGCGAGCGGTATCTCAAGGTCCGGACCGAGGCGCCGGAACGGCTCAACCGCAGGGTTACGATCCGACGGATCACGCCGCTGGTCACCCCTGTCGCCTCGCGCTGATCAGCGTCCGCTGCCTGACAAAAAAATGCACCGCGCATCCTTCTGGGGTGCGCGGTTTGGGTGCACGGCGCAAACCGAACGGCAAGCCCAGACCCGTCTCAGTTGCTCGGCGCGGGAGCGGGAACATCCGACTGCTGCTTGCAGTCCTTGAGCCAGACGTCATAGACGGCATGGTCAACGGCATTCAGGCCGGGAGAATCGGCGAACATCCAGCCGGTGAAGAGGCGCCGGATCTTGCGGTCGAGGGTGATTTCATCAACTTCGACAAAGGTGGTGGTCTTCGGCGCCTCGGTCTCGTCGCGGCTGTAGCAGACGCGCGGCGTCACCTGCAGCGCGCCGAATTGCACCGTCTCGCCGACATAGACATCGAAGGTGGTGATTCGTCCGGTGATCTTGTCGATGCCGGAAAACACCGCGACCGGGTTGTCGATGCGGGCAGCATGGACCGCATAGCCCGCGCCCAGAAGGGCTGACCCGGCAACCAGAACCGCGGCTGCGGCTCTTGCAAGACTGTTCAGGTGGAAAATCATTCGCTTCACTCGTCACAAGGCCCGCTCGGGGCCGTTCCCGGCATGTCTCCGGCCGGGAGCTTAGCCCACCGCCGTCAATGAAGCGTTAACCATGAAATGTGGCATGGCTGCGCCAAAGCAATGGCGGCAGATCAGGATTTCGGGGTCCATGCGTCATAATCGCCGGTGACATGCGGACGCGCGCCCTGATTGAGGATCGAGCCCTTGGGGCGGTATGCGCGTCCGGTGCCGGTCATATTGGCCTGGTGCGCCAGCTCCCACGGCTTGGCAACGTAGGTTTCAGCAGCCGGCGACACGTCCGTGCGATGATGCATCCAGCCGTGCCAGCCGGGAGGAATCGCCGAGGGCTCCGACGGACCGTTGAAGATCACCCAGCGGCGGGTGCGTCCTTCAGAGTCCTTGCCGCCTTCATAATAGACATTGCCGGACGCGTCTTCGCCCACCCGTTTGCCGTGGCGCCAGGTGTGAAACCGGGTCCCCAGGGTCTGTCCGTTCCACCAGGTGAAAATCTGAAGCAGTAGCGCCTTCATGAAAGCCTCTCGTGTGTGGACCTGCGGCCAAATCGCTGCCGCCTCACAACCCGCCTTATGGCCCGCTGAGGCGGCATTGTCCAGCCTCGGAGCCGTCCGCTCAGCGCAATTTCATCTTGAAACCGAGATGACTCTGGCTGAACCCGAGACGGGCGTAGAACCGGTGTGCATCAACGCGGGTGGCGTTCGACGTTAGCTGCACCAGACGGGCGCCCTGCGCCCTGCCCTGTTCGATGGCGTGGCTGATCATCGCTTGACCGATCCCGTGCCCGCGCATGTCGGTGCGGGTGTGGACCGCCTCGATGGTCAGGCTCGAACTGCCCTTGCCGGTCAGCGACGCGATCAGCGTGGTCTGAAACGTGCCGACCACCTCGCCGCCAAGAACGGCCACGAAAAGACGGTCATTGGGACTTGCCGAAATCCGGTCGAATGCCGCGAGATAGGCCGGCAGATCGGCCGGGTCGGCGCTGTCGCCGTGGCCTCCAAGCTTATCCTGGGCGAACATCGCCGCAATTGCCGCCACGTCACCGCGTTCGGCCGGGCGGATCCGGATATCTACAGACATGGACGGAAACTCCTCAATCTGGCTGTGCTGAACGAAAGCGTGTTGCCGGACCCGAACCGTCGCACACAGCGGCGCAGTCAGGCCCATTCATTCCACGGAGATGTCTAGGGCAAAGGGCTTTGCGCGGCAGCAAGGAATCGTCATGATGGAGGATATGATTGCAACAAACTGGGGAAGACAATGATGCGCTTGAAAACAGCCGTGATTGCGGCAGGCACGCTGTGCTTGCTCGCCATGCATGCCGCCGGTCCAACAGCGGCCCAGGACGGCCCGATCGGCATCGCGTTCGCCGAAGCGCCAGAACAATCGTCGGGTGTCTGCACCGGGCAGAGCACCGACAAGACGCTCGCCTGCGCGCGGGAGAAATGCGTTGCAGGCGGGGCCATGGCGGAAGACTGCCTGAGGGTGAAATGGTGCTATCCGGCGGGTTGGTCGGCAGATCTGTTTGTCCAGCACCAGGAAGGCATCCACTGGCACCAGTATCTCTGCGGCTGGGACAGCAGGGAAGCGCTGATGGCCGCGGTGGCGGTTGCCTGCGACAAGAGCCTGCGCCCCTACATCACCGAATGCTCGGCCGTCCGCTTCTGGGATAACAATGGCCGCGAGTTGGAAGCAAACTGAGCCAGCCTCGGGATCAGCCGGCGAGCGGCTTGGTCATGATCAGCGCCGGAATGCCTGATTCGCCCTTGCCGCAATTGTCGGTGCGTCCGGTCGCGCTCATGCCGTGCGCCTGATAAAACGCGATCGCCGGCTCGTTGCCGGGATCGACTTCCAGCGTCAGGCTCCGGGCGCCGGGAAAACAGGTCTCGATTTCGGCGAAGAGATCGCGGCCGATGCCAAGCCCCTGGCACTCGGGCCGGACATAGAGCTGGTGCAGGGAGACCACATGGGTGCCCGGGGCGTGGCTGGCAAAGGCGACGCCGCCGATCTGCGTGCCGTCGTCGGCCACCAGGAACTCGCCGTCAGGGCGCGCAAGCGACGCCTTGATCGCGGCTTCCGAGTGCCAGTCGGCGATGATCTCCTCGACCCGCGCCGCGCCGTAGAACGGGGCATAGGTCGCCCGCCAGGTTTCAGCCAGCACCTCCCGGATCGCCGGGATGTCGCGTGCGGAGGCGGAGCGGACGAAGAACATCTGCGTCCTACTCGTCGACGATGCCGAGCTTGGCCTTGA
The DNA here is from genome assembly GCA_018829385.1 of Alphaproteobacteria bacterium. Taxonomy (GTDB): domain Bacteria; phylum Pseudomonadota; class Alphaproteobacteria; order Rhizobiales; family Rhizobiaceae; genus Hoeflea. Next base: position 1,802 of record JAHJUC010000090.1, on the reverse strand, counting down.
CCAGGTCCTGCACGGCCTGCGGATTGGCCTTGCCGCCGGTTGCCTTCATCACCTGGCCGACGAACCAGCCGGCAAGCGCGGGCTTGGCCTGGGCCTTGGCGACCTGGTCCGGGTTGGCGGCAATCACCTCGTCGACGGCCTTTTCGATGGCGCCGGTGTCGGTGACCTGCTTCATCCCCTTGGCCTCGACGATCTCGCCCGGGTCGCCGCCCTCGTTCCAGACAATCTCGAACAGGTCCTTGGCGATCTTGCCGGAGATGGTGCCGTCCTTGATCATGTCGATGATCGCACCGAGCTGGGCGGGAGAAACCGGAGTCTCTTCAATGCCCTTGCCGGATTTGTTCAAGGCGCCCAGCAGGTCGTTGATCACCCAGTTTGCGGCCATCTTGCCGTCGCGGCCGGCGGCCACCTCCTCGAAATAGTCGGCAATCGCCTTTTCCGAGACCAGGATCGAGGCGTCGTAGACGCTCAGACCCATGTCGGCGACGAAACGGGCCTTCTTGTCGTCCGGCAGTTCGGGCAGGCCTGCCTTCAGCGCGGCGACATAGGCGTCGTCGAACTCGAGCGGCAGCAGGTCGGGATCGGGGAAGTAGCGATAGTCATGCGCGTCTTCCTTGGAGCGCATCGAGCGGGTCTCGCCCTTCTGCGGGTCGAACAGGCGGGTTTCCTGATCGATGGATCCGCCATCCTCGATGATGGCGATCTGGCGGCGGGCTTCGGATTCGATGGCCTGGCCGACGAAGCGGATCGAGTTGACGTTCTTGATCTCGCAGCGGGTGCCGAACTCGCCGCCGGGCTTGCGCACCGAGACGTTGACGTCGGCGCGCATCGAGCCCTCGTCCATGTTGCCGTCGCAGGTGCCGAGATAGCGCAGGATCGAGCGCAGCTTTGTGACATAGGCCTTGGCCTCGTCGGCCGAGCGCATGTCGGGCTTTGAGACGATTTCCATCAGCGCGACGCCGGAGCGGTTCAGATCGACATAGGACATCGACGGATGCTGGTCGTGCATCGACTTGCCGGCGTCCTGCTCGAGATGCAGCCGCTCGATGCCGATCTCGATATCCTCGAACTGGCCCTGGCGGTCCGGACCGACCGAGATGATGATGGTGCCCTCGCCGACGATCGGGTCCTTGAACTGGGAAATCTGGTAGCCCTGCGGCAGGTCGGGGTAGAAATAGTTCTTGCGGTCGAACACCGAGCGGTTGTTGATTTTGGCCTTCAGGCCGAGCCCGGTGCGCACGGCCTGGGCCACGCATTCCTCGTTGATCACCGGCAGCATGCCGGGCATGGCGGCGTCCACCAGGCTGACATTGGAATTGGCGGACTTGCCGAATTCGGTCGACGAGCCGGAGAACAGTTTCGACTTGCTCGTGACCTGGGCATGGACCTCAAGGCCGATGATGATTTCCCAATCGCCGGTGGCACCGGGAATCAGGCGTTTGGGGTCGGGGGTACGGGTGTCGACGAGGGTCATGTCAGGCTCATTGTCTTTCCGGGATCTGCTCCCTGTCGGGTAGAACAAAGCCGGCCCGACTGCAAGGCTTTCCGGGCGCCGGTCGGTTCAACTGTCCGAAACAACCTGCAAATTGTTTGACCGAGATCAATGCGGGTGTCCGTGCCTCATGGGATTCTCACGTCAACATCGAAGAGGAGAAGACCATGAGCGTACTTGATATTTTCAGCCGTTTGACAAAACAGGCAGACCTGATGGACGCCATGATGAAGAAGCTCGGCGTCGCCGACGAGATCTGGAAGCTGCCGGATCATGCCGGCGTGCTGCGCCGCGCCGCCAACCGCTGCCT
>JAHJUC010000621.1 GCA_018829385.1 Alphaproteobacteria bacterium | reverse complement strand
TCGGGGAAAGCCGGCCAAGGGCCGGCCGAGCCGGCATCAGGGTATGATCTTGTAGCCACCGCTTTCGGTCACCAGGATTTCGGCGTTCGACGGGTCGGCCTCGATCTTCTGGCGAAGGCGATAGACGTGGGTTTCGAGCGTATGGGTGGTGACACCCGAATTGTAGCCCCAGACCTCTTCCAGCAGAACGTCGCGGGTGACGACCTTCTGGTCGGCGCGGTAAAGATAACGGATGATGGCGGCTTCCTTTTCGGTCAGCCGGATCTTGCCGCCCTTCTCGTCGAGCAGCAGTTTCTGGCTCGGCTTGAAGATGTAGGGGCCGACGGTGAAGGTGGCGTCCTCGCTCTGTTCATGCTGGCGCAACTGCGCGCGGATGCGGGCCAGCAGCACGGCAAAGCGGAAAGGCTTGGTGACATAGTCGTTGGCGCCGGCCTCGAGCCCGAGAATCGTGTCGGAATCGGTGTCATGGCCGGTCAGCATGATGATCGGCGCCTTGAAGCCGCCCTTGCGCAGCAGCTTCACCGCCTCGCGGCCATCCATGTCCGGCAGGCCGACATCCATGATCAGAAGATCGACATGCTCGTTCCTGGCCGCCTGCACGCCCTTGGTCGCCGAGGATTCCTGCGAAATGGCAAACTCCTCGTAGAGCGAAAGCTGTTCGACGAGAGTTTCTCTCAGGTCATCGTCATCGTCTACCAGCAGGATCGAGCGAGCGGTCATTGCGGCTTCCTTCTTCATACAGGCTCAATGCCGGGGCTGTCCGGCGCCACAGATGGTGTCCTATGGCATTGTGTTCCTGTTTAGGCACTTTCGGCGCGACGGCAAAGTGCTAAATAGTCGAGCCAGCTCACAGCAGGAGCACTTGATCGTGAGATCGATGTTACACAAATTACCGGCCAAACCGGTCCGGAACCGTACATTGGTGGTGCGGGTTTCGCCAACCGACCGGTTGAAGGCGCTGGTCCGGTTCGGACCGGTGACGCTCAGGGCCGCATTGGGGCGGGGTGGCGTGAGCGCGTTCAAGCGGGAAGGCGATGGCGGCACACCGCGCGCGGCGATGGCCGTTCTCACCGGGTTCCGCCGCGGCGACATGCTGACCCCGGACCATGCCGGTGTGACGTTGCATCGGGCGGGACGCAGGGACGGCTGGTGCGACGCCCCTGGCCATGCGGCCTACAACAGGCATGTGCGGCTGCCGTTTCCGGCAAGCCACGAGACCCTGCTCCGCGATGATGTGCTCTATGATTTCGGTTTCGTGCTCGACTGGAACATCCGTTCACGCCGCCGCGGCATGGGCAGCGCCATCTTCCTGCACGTGGCCAGGCCCGGCTTCCCGCCGACGCAAGGCTGCATCGCGCTTGACCGCCGCGACATGCTCAGACTCATGCCGTTCATCAGGCGCGGCACGATCCTCCGGGTCGAATAGAGCGATGTGCTCCTGATCAGACGCCGAAAAGGCCGATGGTGAGGCCAATGCCGATCATCACCAGCAGCCAGTGCAGACCGTCGATCAGCGTCAGATCCCAGCCAAAGCCCTGGTAGCGCTGATTGATCGACAGGGTGGTGAAGATGAAACCGGCCCAGATGAACAGTCCCGAGATCACCCCGTTCACCGGTGTCACCTGATCGAAACCGAGGTGACCGATGACACCGGCAGTGACGAAGGCCAGGATCAGTTCCATGACGAAGCTGTTGACCAGCAGCCCGACCATAACGGGCTTGGGACCGGACGGGTCGATCCGCGCCGCCTTCATCCATTGTTTGCTCAGCGTCGAATAGTAGACGGCGCCAATGACAAAGGCGACGATGGCCGCGACCAGGATCGCCAGATAATTCATGCCCGCGAAACTCATGAGCCTCTCCCTAAGAAAAGGCGATGCTATCACGGATGCCGTATCATTGAGAGATCAACAGCGCCGTGGTTTCGATTCCGGGTCTGAGGCGTATGAACGATCGATCTGTCTTATCGATGGGTCTTCGATCGCTGTGCCTCGACATAAGACCGCAGGACCGCATTCATCCGCGTCAGGTGTCCTTTTCCCTGGGCCTTGAAAAATTCAAGCACATCGGCATCCACACGCAAGCTGATCGGCTCCTTGGTTACGGCATGATTGACCAGTTCGGCATCATCCCAAAACCCCCTTGGCAGGTCCGGTGCGGGCTCTGCATTGATGGAAGGGTGCAAGTCGCCCTGCTGCTTCATCTTGCGCAGTTCGCTAAGACTTCCTGTTTTCATATTCTTCCCGGTCACGCTGGCCTCCTTTCCACGCTGTAATGAGGCGATAGACTTCATCCCTCTTGGTATAAACGACGATGTAGACCTCGCCGTCGGCGATACCCAAAGCGATCATGCGTTTCTCGCCGCAATCCTCGCGTGTGTCTTCTCTTTCCAAAACGTCATTTTCAAAAATCAGCGCTGCCTCCAGGAGGTCAACGCCGTGCTTCCTATGAATTTCAGCGCGCTTGGTTTCGTCCCATTCGAATTCCATGTTTTCGCCCTCGATATGAAGGGATCGTGCATCATGATTGGCTCTGGGAGTGTCGTTCTAGGAAACGGGCACGGTAGATGTATATACGAATTGTATATACATCGCAAGGGGAGGCAATTCCCGTTCATGCCGTGTAGCGGAACACGGACGTGCGCTTGATCTCGCTGTCTTCCAGGGCGCGGGTGACCGGCACCATGTAGGTGGCGAGACACTCCATACTGTCGCGCGGACAATAGGAGCGGCCGGGATCGCCGACCAGCACCAGGGCGCCCCGCTTCGCCAGCTCCGAAAACCACGGACGGATCGATGCGCTCATGGTCTGGTCGTAGAAGACGTCGCCGGCAAGCACCACGTCCCAGCCAAGATCCGTCCCGATGAGGTCCGACTGGCTGATTTCGAACTCGACATTGTTGGCCTGCGCATTGAGCCGGGCGGCGGTGGCCGACCAGGGATCGATGTCGGCGGCGGTCACCCGGGCCGCGCCGGCACGTTTGGCGGCGATGGCGACGAGCCCGGAGCCGGAGGCGAAATCGAGCACCGTCTTTCCTTCGACGAAACCCGGATGGTCGATCAGATGCCGCGCCAGCCCCTGGCCGCCGGCCCAGGCGAAGGCCCAGAACGGCGGCGGCAGTCCGAGCGCGTCAAGTTCTTCCTCGGTCTTGAGCCACAGGTCGTGGGCTTCATCGGCGAGATGCAGGCTGATCTCCGGCACATGCGGCGGCGCGCCGAGCGCGGTGTTGGCGCGGATGAAGCTCTCCGGGTCGGTTTTCATCAGCCTGCGCCGGGACCGAGCATCACGCGGCGATCACTCCGGCGATCGCGGCGGATTGTCGAGATTGCCCATGCGGCAGACCTCGAGATACTCTTCCTCGGTCACCGGCTGCACCGACAGCCGCATCGACGTCACCAGGCTCATCTGGGCCAGCTTCGGATTGGCCTTAACGTCCTTCAGCGTCACCGGTTTGGGCATGTCGCACACCGCGCGGATGTCGACGCATTCCCAGCGCGGGTCGTCGATGGTGGTGTCGGGGTGGGCAAGGGCGCAGACCTCAACGATGCCGACAACCTCCAGCCCCTCGTTGGAGTGGTAGAAGAAGCCCTTTTCGCCAAGACTCATGGCGCGCATGTTGTTGCGGGCCTGGTAGTTTCGGATGCCGTCCCATTGTTCGCCGATCTTGCCCTTGGCCTTCTGCATGTCCCAGGACCATTTGAACGGCTCGGATTTGAACAACCAATAGGCCATCTCAAGCCTCCGGGTTCTTGAAGGTCCAGTTGAAGGCGCGGATCTCGACCGAGGCGAAGAGGCCGGCCTTGGCATAGGGATCGCCGGCGGCCAGCGCCTCGGCTTCCTGCTTGTCGGCGGCCTTGATGATCCACAGGCTGCCGAGCGGCTTTTCATCGTCGCCCAGCAGCGGTCCCGCGGTCTTCAGGATGCCCTTGGCTTCGAGGCTCTTGAGGTATTCGACGTGGGGCGGGCGCGTAGCCATCCGCAGCTCGAGCGAGTCAGGCTTGTCTTTGCACATCAGGACGAAATACATGAAATCTCCATCGGGTAGGGCGCCTGGCGCCAGGGTCGGGATCGCCAGTCGGGCGTGCGCGCATTCTATGCCTTGCCCGACCTCTCGATTCAATACCGGTTCAGGTCAATAGCGGATCAGGCCTTTGCGCCGCGCTTGCCGTGGCCGAGCACCGCGGTGGCGGCCTGATCGAGCGGCCAGCGCGACCGGGGGGCGAGATCCAGCCGATCGGTCGGAAGTCCTGCGGCCAGGCGTTCGGCGCCGGCCCAGGCGATCATGGCGGCATTGTCGGTGCACAGGTTGAGCGGCGGCGCGATAAAGCGGAAGGCGGCTTTTGCAGCACGGTTTTCAAGCGTGGCGCGGATCGCCTTGTTGGCGGCGACGCCGCCCGCGACCACGAGCGCCGGCATCGATCCGGTTCCGAAACGTTCTGCGAATCTGTCCAACGCCATGGCGATCCGGTCGTCGATGCTTGCCGTCACCGAAGTCTGGAAGGCTAGGCACAGATCGGCGATGGTCTGTTGCGACAGCGGCGCCTGTTCCTCCGCCATCTGTCGCACGGCGGTCTTCAGGCCGGAGAAGGAAAAGTCGAGCCGCGGGTCCTTCCGCATCGGCACCGGCAGGCGGAAGCGTTTCGGCTGGCCCGAAAGGGCCGCCTGTTCCACCGCCGGCCCGCCGGGATAGCCGAGCCCGAGCAGCTTGGCGGTCTTGTCGAAGGCCTCGCCGAGTGCGTCGTCGATGGTGGTGCCCCATCGCTCGTAATCATTGACGCCCTTGACCAGCACGATCTGGGTGTGGCCGCCCGACACCAGCAGCAGCAGATAGGGAAAGGCGACATTGTCGGTTAGGCGGGCGGTCAGCGCATGACCCTCGAGATGGTTGATGCCGAGAAAGGGCTTGTTTGCCGCCATGGCAATGGCCTTGGCCGTCATCAGCCCGACCATCAGCCCGCCGATCAGGCCTGGCCCGGAAGTGACAGCGACCGCATCGATCTCAGTGAGCGCCACACCGCTTTCCTCGAGCGCCTGTTCGACCAGCCGGTCGAGCGTCGAGACATGCGAGCGGGCGGCAAGTTCCGGCACCACGCCGCCAAAGGCGGAATGCAGGTCGAGCTGGCTCAGTACCACGTCGGCGAGAATTTCGCCGCTGCCGTCGGCAAAGCGGCGAACCACGGATGCGGCGGTTTCGTCGCAGCTTGTCTCGATTCCCAGAATATCCATGCTGCCGCTGGTCATGCCCGTCCCTGCTGTAGACCGCGCATCGTCCGTATCCCGTCGGGTGCGCGCGATGCGTATGCCTTGATGTGACGCCTGCAAGCCAGCGTCCGGATGAAACAATCCGGGCTCGACTTGAACGCGCCCGAATGTTGCGCTCGGGAGATGATCCCGGTACCTGTTTGTCGGTAACAACGGATCGGATGTCTTGCAAATGAAACCTTATCGCATCGGTACCCGCGGGAGTCCGCTTGCCCTGGCGCAGGCGCACGAAACCCGAGCCCGGCTGATGGCGGCGCACGGCCTGCCCGAGGATGCATTCGAGATCGTGGTGCTGTCGACCAAGGGCGACCGGGTCACCGACCGGCCGCTGTCGGAGATCGGCGGCAAGGGGCTGTTCACCGAGGAGCTCGAGGAACAGCTGAGTGACGGACGGCTCGATCTGGCGGTGCATTCCTCGAAGGACATGCCGACGGCGCTGCCGGAAGGCCTCGGTCTGGTGGCTTTTCTCGAACGCGAGGATGTGCGCGACGCCTTTATCGGCCGTGCCGCGCCCCGGCTCGAAGACCTGCCGCAAAATGCCGTGGTCGGGTCATCGTCGCTGAGACGGCAGGCGCTGATCCGGCGGCTGCGGCCCGATCTTTCGGTCATCACCTTCAGGGGGCAGGTGGAAACACGGCTGCGCAAGCTCGACGAGGGACAGGTCGACGCGACGCTTCTGGCCCATGCCGGGCTGAAGCGGCTCGGCAATACCGGCGTGATCACCGAATTGCTCGATCCCGAAAGTTTTCCGCCGGCGCCGGGTCAGGGCGCCATCTGCATCGAGGCCAGAACCGGCGACGAACGAATCGCCGCGTTGCTGGCGCCGATCAACCATGCCGACACTCAAGGAGCACTGATGTGCGAGCGGGCGTTCCTCGGTGCGCTTGACGGCTCCTGCCGCACGCCGATTGCCGGGCTTGCGAGGATTTCGGAGGGCCGGATTTCCTTCTACGGCATGATCCTGACGCCCGACGGCTCGGTCTGGCACGACATCCGCGCGGAGGGTCCGGCCGGCGATGCCGCTCAACTCGGTGCAGACGCGGGCGCTGAGGTGCGCGGCAAGGCGGGCAGCGGCTTTTTCG
>JAHJUC010000620.1 GCA_018829385.1 Alphaproteobacteria bacterium | reverse complement strand
TCGGGATCGATCTTGCGCAGTTCCCTGGCCTTGACGATGCCGTGGCTGCCCCAGCCGAACATGCCCATGGCGATGTCGCCGGGCTTGAAGTGCGGTGACCGGCTTTCGATGACCTCGCCAACCGCGCCGCCCCCCATCTGCTCGTCGATCTTGACCGGCGTCGAATAGGATTTCGCATCGTCCATCCGACCGCGCATGTAGGGGTCGAGCGACATGTAGAGGACCTTCAGCAGCACCTCGCCCTCGCCCGGAGAAGGCATCGCAACCGTCTCCAGGCGGAAACTGTCCGGTCCCGGCTGGCCTTCGGGGCGCTTGGCCAGGACGATCCTCTGCATATGGTCAGACATGATGTTTCTCCGTTTTGGTGCGGGGGCATGCCTCAGCGCGTTGCATCAAATGCAGATCGGGCGCTGCGGAGCCGTTGAAGTGCGAAGTAGCGTTCCGGATCGGATCAAACCAGCGGAACGTGACATGAATCAGGCGATCGTGACGCCGCCATCGGCGACGATCACCTGTCCGGTGATGAAGCTTGCCGCCGGCGACGCCAGAAACGCTGCCACCGGACCGATTTCCTCGGGCAGACCGATCCGCCTGAGCGGCGTCGTTCTGGTACGCTTCTTGAGCATTTCCTCGTCCTCCCACAGCGCGCGGGCGAAATCGGTCTTGACCAGGCCGGGCGCAATGCAATTGACGCGGACATTGTCGACGCCGTGCTCGACGGCGAGGTTGCGCGCCAGCGCGAAGTCGGCCGCCTTGGATATTCCGTAGCCGCCGATCACCGCGTTACCCTGCATCCCGGCGATCGAGGAGATGATGACGATGGCGCCGCCTCCCTTGGCTCTCATCGCCGGGATCACCCGGTTGCAGAGCCACAGGTTGCTCTTGACGTTCGAGCCCATGATCTTGTCGAAGGCTTCGTCGGACAAATCCGCAAGCGGTCCGTAGGCCGGGTTTACCGCGGCGTTGCAGACCAGGATATCCGGCGCGCCGTAGAGCTTCTCGGTACCCGCGATCAGGCCTTCGACCTCGTCCTTGCGCGAGATGTTGCAGGCAATCACAGCGGCCTCGCCGCCCTCGGCCCGGATGGCTTCGGCAACCGGCTCGCAGGCGTCCGCCTTGCGGCTGGAAATGACCACCTTGGCGCCGAGCCGCGCCATGATTTCAGCGGTCGCGCGGCCGATGCCGCGGCTCGATCCGGTGATGACGGCAATTTTGCCGTCAAGCGAGTAGGGCAGAGCAGGGGGCATGGCGCGGTTCTCCCTTCCGGTTTCAGGCGTCTTCGCGGATTAGGCCGTCCATCCGGGCAAGACGCTTGAGGTGGTGGTTGGCGTCGCCGAACAGGATGTCGATCATGGTTGTACGCTTGAAGTAGTGGCCGATCGCATACTCCATCGTCATGCCGACGCCGCCATGCAGCTGGATCGCCTCGCGGCCGATGATCCTGGCGGATTCGCCGATCTGCACCTTGGCCGCCGACACCGCACGCGCACGTTCCACCGCGTCGTCCCCGGTCGCAAGCATGCTGGCGTACATGGTCATCGATCGCGATTGCTCCAGTTCGACGAACATGTCGACCGCACGATGCTGCAGCGCCTGGAAGGAGCCGATGGTGGTGCCGAACTGGCTGCGGGTCTTCAGGTACTCGAGCGTCAGCTCGTGCATCTTCTCGAAGCATCCGACGGCCTCGGCGCAAAGTGCTGCAACAGCTTCGTCGGCGACGCGCGAGATCACCGGCCAGGCGCCGCCCTCGCTGCCGATCAGCGCGTCCGCGCCAACCTTGACCGATTGCAGCGTGATTTCTGCGGCGCGCAAGCCGTCCTGGGTCGGATAGCCATGACGCGAGACACCCTCGGCATTGCCGTCGACCAGGAACAGCGAGATGCCGTCTTCCTCGCGTGAACCGCCGGAGGTGCGGGCCGAGACAATGATCTTGCCGGCGCTGTCGCCATGCAGCACCAGCGCCTTCTTGCCGTCGATCACCCAGCCGTCACCATCCTTTTTCGCAGATGTTTCGACATCGAACAAATCATAGCGGCCCTGCGGTTCGGCACAGGCCAGTGCCATCCTCAGGCTGCCATCGGCAATGCCCGGGATCAGATCGGACTTCTGCCCCGCGCTGCCGGCATGGCGAAGCACGCCGCCGGCCAGGATCACGCTGGCGAAATACGGCTCCAGGATCAGCGCCTTTCCGAACGCTTCCATCACGATCATGGTTTCGGTGGCGCCGCCGCCGATGCCGCCGTCTTCCTCGGCGAACGGCAGCGCCAGCAGGCCCAGTTCAGCATACTGGTTCCACATCTTCTCGCTGAAACCGGTGTCGCCTGCGCGGTACTTGCCGCGCGCCTCGAAACCGTACTGGTCCTTGAGCAGGCGCTCCACGCTGTCCTTGAGCATGCCCTGTTCTTCGGAAAGGTCAAAATCCATTGCGTTGTTCTCCCGACTTGCCGGCCGCGCCGGCGCCGAATTGCAGGCCTCGTCTCCGGGCCCCTGAATGCTGGTCCTTGCTAAAGCCCGAGAATGGCCTTGGCGATGATGTTCTTCTGGATCTCGTTCGATCCGCCATAGATCGAAACCTTGCGCGTGTTGAAATAGGCGGGCGCGATCGTCGAGGCCCAGTCCGGCCCGATCGACGGCTCGTTGCGCCCATCGATATCGTCTTCCGGAATGTAGGGCATGGCATAGGGACCAACGACGTCCATGAGGAGTTCGGTCGTCGCCTGCTGGATCTCCGATCCCTTGATCTTCAGGATCGAGCTCGCGGGATCCTGCGTGCCTTTTTCGCGTTTCGCCTCACCGGCAAGCACGCGAAGCTGGGTCATCTCCAGCGCCTTCAGCCGCACTTCGACGGCGGCCACCTTCTCGCGGAATTCCGGCTGGTCGATCATCCGCTCGCCGCCGACCCGCTGCTGTGCGGCAAGCTCCTTGATCCGGCGGATGCGCTCCTTGGAAACGCCGACGCGGGCGATATTGACGCGCTCGTTGCCGAGCAGGAACTTGGCGTAGTTCCAGCCCTTGTTCTCTTCGCCGACGAGATTTTCGACCGGGACCCGGACGTCGTCGAAGAACACCTCGTTGACCTCAACGCCGCCGTCGATGGTCTGGATCGGACGCACGGTGATGCCCGGCGTCTTCATGTCGATCAGCAGGAACGAGATGCCGGACTGCTTGCGCGCATCCGGATCGGTCCGCACCAGGCAGAAGATCCAGTCGGCATACTGCGCCAGCGTCGTCCAGGTCTTCTGGCCGTTGACGACATACTCGTCGCCGTCGCGGACGGCGCGGGTCTTCAGCGACGCCAGGTCCGAACCCGAGCCCGGCTCGGAGAAGCCCTGGCACCACCAGTCCTCCAGTGTCGCGATCCTGGGCAGGAAACGGCTCTTCTGCGCCTCGTTGCCGAAGGTGTAGATCACAGGACCCACCATGTTGACGCCGAAGGCAAGCGGCGCCGGCGCCGGTGTCTGGCTCATTTCCTCAAGATAGATGTACTGCTTGATCGGGCTCCAGCCGGTGCCGCCATGCTCGACCGGCCAATGCGGCACGGCCCAGCCCTTGTCGTGCAGGATCCGGGTCCAGGTGACCAGCTCTTCCTTGCTCGTGTGGCGGCCGGCGACGATGTTTTCGCGGATGCTCGCGGGAAGCGCTTCCCGGAAAAATGTCCGGACCTCGTCGCGGAAGGCCAGTTCGTCTTCTGTGAATCTCAGATCCATGGTTCAACGTCCTCAAAAGATTTCGAAAAGGCCGGCCGCACCCATGCCGCCGCCGACGCACATCGTCACCACGCCGTATTTCACGCCGCGGCGCTTGCCCTCGATCAGCACGTGGCCGGAAAGCCGGGCGCCGGTCATGCCGTAGGGATGGCCCACCGCGATGCTGCCGCCGTTGACGTTGAGCTTGTCGGGATCGATGCCGAGCTTGTCGCGGCAATAGATCACCTGCACGGCAAAGGCCTCGTTGAGTTCCCAGATGCCGATGTCGTCGATCTTGAGGCCCGCGCGCTCAAGCAGGCGCGGGATGGCGAAGACCGGGCCGATGCCCATCTCGTCGGGCTCGGTGCCGGCCACGGCGAAACCGCGAAGCGCACCCAGCGGTTCAAGGCCGCGCTTTTCGGCGAGCTTGGCGTTCATCACCACGCAGGCCGAGGCCCCGTCGGACAGCTGGCTGGCGTTGCCGGCCGTGATCATCGCCCCTTCGCCGCGCACCGGCGTCAGGCCTGCAAGCCCTTCGAGCGTCGTCTGCCGCCGCGGCCCTTCGTCGGCCGCAATCGTCACTTCCTGGTAGGAGACTTCCTTGGTTTCCTTGTTCATCACGCCCATGGTCGCCGTGATCGGCACGATCTCCGCATCGAACCGGCCGGCATCCTGCGCGGCAGCGGTTCGTCTCTGGCTTTCCAGTGCGTAGATGTCCTGCGCCTCGCGGCTGATGCCGTAGCGCTTGGCGACGGTTTCGGCGGTGTCGATCATCGGCATGTAGATGTCGGGCTTGTGCTGCATCAGCCAGCGGTCCTGGCGATGAAAGGCATTCATGTGCTCGTTCTGGACGAGACTGACCGATTCAAGTCCGCCGCCGATGGCGATCGGCACGCCGTCGAGCTGGATCGAGCGCGACGCCACCGCGATGGCCTGAAGCCCGGACGAGCACTGCCGGTCGATCGTCGATCCCGAGACGGTGACGGGCAGGCCGGCGCGGACCAGCGCCTGGCGGGCGACATTGCCGCCGGTCGCACCCTGCTGCAGGGCGCAGCCCATGATGACGTCTTCGACTTCGCCGGGCTCGATGCCCGCGCGCTCGACGGCATGCTTGATGGCGTGTGCCCCGAGCGTTGCTCCGTCGGTGTCGTTCAGTCCGCCGCGATAGGCCTTGCCGATCGGTGTGCGGGCGGTTGAAACGATGACTGCATCCTGCATTGGATTTTCCTCTGTTCTTTAAGGTCTTCGGTGTTCGATGATTGTCAGGCCGTGGATTTGCTCTTCTCCATGTCACGCAG
>JAHJUC010000089.1 GCA_018829385.1 Alphaproteobacteria bacterium | reverse complement strand
GCTTTCGTTCCACTCGATGCCGGCGACCGAGGCGACATCCGCGGGCAGGGGAGCATCGGCCAAATCCTGCTCGTCCTCGTCCGCATCGGTTTCCTCATAGATCACGCCGCCGTCGGCTGACGTTGCCGATTGCGAAGACTTTGGGGAGTTCGGGTCGGTACTGCGAGTCATGGATCGATCTTATTGCTGCCGGCGCCGGCGGGGGCAAGGGGGCACCGGATCATCCTGACATCTGGCGTCAGCAGCGCGGGAAATCAAGCGCAGCTATTCTCCCACGCCTGTCACATCCGGGGTTTCCCAGGCCAGATGCTGACCGCCGTCAAGCGCGATCATCTGGCCGGTGACCGAGCGTGCCCCGTGCAGGTAGCGGATGGTGGCGCCGAATTCGGCCAGGTCCGGCCCGTGTCCGAGCGGCACGGAGGTTGCCTGGCGGGCGAAGTCCTCGGCCTTCTGGCGTTCATTGGCGAGCGTCGGGCCGGGGCCGATGGCATTGACCCGGATGCGCGGCGCCAGCGCCTGGGCCATGGTCCGTGTCGCCGTCCACAGCGCCGATTTCGACAGCGTGTAGGAAAAGAACCGCGGCGTCAGCTTCCAGACCCGCTGGTCGATGACGTTGACGATCAGGCCTTCGCTGCCCCCCGGCAACGTCGCAGCCATGGCCTCGGCCAGCACCGCCGGCGCCTTGACGTGGACGGCGAAATGCCGGTCGAAGAGCTCTTCGTCGAATGCGCGGACATCGTCATCCTGAAACATCGAGGCATTGTTGATGATGATGTCCGGCTGGCCCATGCGTTCGCTCACCTGGCCGTGAAGTGCGCGCACCGCATTCATGTCGCTGAGATCTGCCAGAAACACCTCCGCCACGCCGCCCGCGTCCCGGATCGCGGCGGCCACCGCCTCGGCCTCCGCGCCGCTGCGGTTGGCATGGACGGCGACGCGATAGCCGTGGGCCGCGAGGTCCATAGCGATTGCCTTGCCGATGCGGCGCGCGGCGCCGGTCACCAGAACTGTGCCCCTGGAAGTTGTCATGCTGTGTCCCGGTTCATGCTGGCGCGGCAGCACGCCACGCTTTCAGTTTCAGAATACCGAGATGATATAGATCGCGAAAACCGCAAGCATAGCCATGCCGCCGAGCTTTTTGATCGGCACGTTCCAGTGCGCCAGTGCCACCACCAGAAGGCTGACCGCCAGCATCACCCACATGTCGATCGAGACGATACGCGGATCGACGTCCAGCGGCAGGATGACCGCGGTACCGCCAAGAATCAGGCCGATGTTGAAGATGTTGGAGCCGACCACGTTGCCGATCGCCACTGCGCCGGATTTGCGCCATGCGGCCATCATCGACGTCACAAGTTCGGGCAGCGAAGTGCCGATGGCGACGACGGTCAGGCCGATGGCGGTTTCCGAAGCGCCGAACATGCGCGCGATCTCGGAAGCGCCATGCACCGTCAGCCACGCGCCGATGGGAAGGCCGATTATACCGCCAATGATAAAGACGGTCGTCTTCCAGTCTTCACGCGGCACACCCGCAACTTCATCATGATAGTCTGGCACGCTCGCCAGCTGGTGTTTCCGCGCCGCCCTGATCTGCCAGCCCAGATAGGCAGCGATCATCGCCAGCAGAATGGCTCCGTCGAGGCGGCTCAGCGGGCCGAACCACATCATCACCATCAGGGCCATGCTGATGACGATCATCGCCGCCAGGGACATGCCAAGGCCGTTTTCGCGGCAACTGATGCTCATCAGCATCGCCGGGGCCCCGAGCACCAGAAGCACGTTGGCAATGTTCGATCCCACCACATTGCCGATGGCAATACCCGAGACGCCGTCGATGGCCGCCTGCACCGAGACGAACAGTTCGGGCGCGGAGGTTCCGAACGCCACAATCGTCAGTCCGATGATCAAGGGATCGATCGACAGTTTCTCGGCAAGACCGACCGCTCCCCGAACCAGGTAGTCACCGGCAAAGACAAGGACGACCAGTCCCGCGATCAGGATCAAGATGCTCAACATGTTCTGGAATCAACGCTCGCGGTTTCGTGGGCCCACACCCCATATAGGCGGTAACCTCCAATCCGCAATGGATGCGGGGGACGGGCAGGGACAAAAATGTTGCCCGAAAACAACACTTGCCCGTGCCCTTTTTTGGCCGCTGTGTTTCCACATTCCTGCTTCTCGCCCGCCGCATTCGATCGCCATCTTGCATCTCGTCGGAGGCATGCATCCCAGTGCCGCCGGTGCTCAAGGCCCGCTGTTTCGTGTCGGGCCGGAAAAAACAAGGAGAATGACATGCGTATTCGTAAACTGGCACTGCTGGCCGCAGCCCTTTCCGTGCCGCTCGCCGGCCCCGTGCTGGCCGCGGACGCTATCGTCGAGCAGGCACCCCAGCCGCCCGTGGCCGAGGTTGCTCCACAGGCCTATCTGTGGTCCGGCGGCTACCTCGGCGGTTACGGCGAGTACAAATGGGGCGAGTTCAGTGCTGCTCCGGGTCAGAATGCCAATGGCTTCGGCGGTGGCGTCTATGGCGGCTACAACTGGCAGACTGACAACATTGTCTATGGTGCGGAAGCTGACCTCGGCTATTCGGGTGCGGACTTTTCCGCCGGCGGCCTGACCGGCAAGCAGGGCTTCAACGGCTCGGTTCGTGCGCGTATGGGCGTGGACATCAATCCGTTCATGATCTACGCCACCGGTGGTCTCGCCGCAACCGGCGCCAAGCTGACCAACGCCGCGGGCTCAGACAGCAAGACGCATCTGGGCTGGACCATCGGCACGGGCGCGGAAGCGTTCCTGACCGAGAACATCACCACCCGCATCGAGTATCGCTACACCGATTACCAGTCGAAGAACTACAGTCTTGGCGGCACCAACGTGTCGACAGGCTTCGACGATCATTCGGTCCGCGTCGGTATCGGCATGAAGTTCTGATCATCCGGAACCAAGGAAAAATAGAAGCCCGGACGGCAAACCGTCCGGGCGTTTTTTATGGCCGTCGAACCGCCGTTATAGCGCGCGGCTGGCCTTCGGGCATCCGGGTTCAGGCGGCGCGCATCTGGGCAAGCTGGGTGAGAATGCGCGTGTAGTTCTCGACCCCTTGCGCCCCGGTGACCAGGTGCTTGTTGTCGAAAATGATCGCCGGCACGCCGCGGATGTCGTTCTGGATCCAGACGTTTTCCTGCTGCCGCACCTCAGCCGCGTAGCGCTGCCCGTCGAGCACGGCCCTGGCCTCGGCGGCGTCGAGCCCGGCCTTCTCGGCCACGTCGACGAGAACCGCGGCGTCGGACACATCCCTCTGTTCGCTGAAATAGGCCGCAAAAAGCCCCTGCTTGAGTTCGTGGCCCCGGTCTTGGGTTTCCGCCCAGTGGATCAGCCGGTGCGCATCGAAGGTGTTGACCATGCGCATCTCGTCAAAGAAGGCGAACTTGAAATCGAGACTTGCGCCAAGCTCGGTCAGCCGGGCACGGTTTTCCTGCGATTGTTCGGGAGTGGACCCGTACTTCTCCGCAAGGTGGTCTCGCAGGTTCTGTCCTTCCGCCGGCATGTCCGGATTGAGCTCGAAGGGATGCCAGTGGATTTCGTAGTCGGTGGCCGTGCTCTTGAGAGCCTGCTCGAGTTGCCGGTAGCCGACGACGCACCACGGGCAAACGACGTCCGAAATGAAGTCGATCCGCAAGCGTTGGGTTTGATCGGTCATGACAGGTCCAGTTTTCCAGGGTTTGATCGCTAGGTTCGGTCTCAGGTAATGCGTGGATCGGGAATTGCCAGCATCCGCGGCCCATATTTCAGCCGGCCGGCAACGGTCCCGATTTCATGCCTGCGCACGGCCGGCGCGCTCAGGCGATAAATGGCAGCCAGAGCGTTGCCAGAACATAAGCCGCCCATATGCCGTTGGCCATGAGCAGGCAGAACACCGCAAACGAGCCAAGATCCTTGGCGTATTTGGCCATCTCGGAATAGTTTGGAGAGGCGTGATCGGTGATTTCCTCCACCGCCGTGTTCAAGGCTTCGATCGAGACCGTGAGCAGGAACAGCAGGGTGGCCCCGACATAGCCCCACAACGGTGCGCCGGAGAGCAGGAACACGACCGAAATCAGCACGAAGGCCAGGACCTCGTGCCGGAAGGCGGTCTCGCCCCACAACCGCCTGACGCCGCCCAGCGAATAGCGGGCGGCGGCAAACATGTGGGCGAACCCGACTTCCTTGTCCGGCCGCTCGGTCACGCTTTCGGCAACATGTCTGCGAGCTCGGGAAAGCTTGCGGCGAACTTTGCATACCAGCGCTTGAGCTTCGGCCGGCCGCGCTCCCATTGTCCAGGAAAACGCAAGTTCAGGTAGCCGATCATCGCGGCAGCGGCGAAATGCCCGCCATTGGGCGCCTTGGTGATCCGCGGCAGGTTGGCCTCGAGGTGATCGAGCGCGCGCGTCGCCTTGGTCCACTGCTTGTCGATCCATTCCTGGTGGACGATTTCCGCCGGCCGGAAGCGGCGCTCGTACATGATGGCGAGCAGGCAGTCGCAGATCCCGTCGCACAGGGCTTCCATCACCTCGGCGTCCGTCCGTTTGGCGGCGTTGCGCGGGAAGATCCGCTTGCCGCCGGCCCGGTCGATGAACTGCATGATGGCGCGGCTGTCGTAGATCGCCTGTCCCTCGTCGGTGATCAGGGTGGGGATCTTGCCGAGCGGGTTGTTGTCGACCAGTTCGGCCGGCGCGGCATTGGTGTCGGTCAGCACGGCTTGGGCGTCGAGACCGGCGAACCTGGCCGCCATCCGGACCTTGGCCGAATAGGGGGAAGCAGGCGAATAGAGGATCTTCATGGTGCTCTTCTCTTCTTCTGGTGAAAGCGGCCTGCTGTGTTCAGCCCGGCTCGGGAACGGAAAGGTTGTCGATCTTGCAGCCGGCGCGGTCAACCTCGCGGCAGGCGCGATAGTCGAGCGACGGGGTCATGCAGATGCGGATTTCGCGCAGGTAGCCGCGCTCGCAACGCACCGCGATCGTGTCGCGCTTCATGCCGGGATTGGCCGCGATGAAGGCGTCTTCCGCTTCCAGCGCGTCGATCTCGGCGGGAAGTCTCTCGGGCGCAAACGCAGCCGGTATGGTCACCCGCGACCGCGCCGCCCGCAGCGCCTTCAGATAGTCGGCCTGGGAGAGCCCCGAGCATGTCCCGTGCTTGCGCCACTGATGCCCGATCAGCCCCATCGTCGGGACGACGTCGAGATAGGAGCGGCCGAGATTTGCAGGCACTCGGTCGGGCTCGCGGGAGGGGCAGAATTCCGGGTAGCCGGATTCAAACTGCGGCCAGAGACCGTGCACGACAAAACCGAGGTCGCGGTCCTCGGCGCATTGCTGCTTGTTGGCGCGATCGCCTTCGATGAGGCAATAGGCG
>JAHJUC010000619.1 GCA_018829385.1 Alphaproteobacteria bacterium | reverse complement strand
TTCTACCTCACCCTGGGCTGCAGCATCGTAGCACTGACACTCGGACAAGAAGGAACGCTGGTCGCGACGAAGGAAGAGCGCCGCCGCATCAAGGGGCGCCGGGTCGAGGCCGTGGACGCCACCGCTGCAGGCGACACATTCGACGGTGCCTTTCTGGCACGGCTGGTGGCTGGCGACGATCCCTTCGCCGCGGCCCGATACGCAAATGCTGCTGCGGCATTGTCGACCCAGGGTTACGGTGCAGTGGCGCCGATCCCACGGGTGGCGGCGGTCGAGGCCTTTCTGAATGAGGAACAATCATGAGGCATGCGGTTGTTATCGGTGGAACGCGCGGCATAGGCGCGGGCGTCGCAGACGCCCTGATGCAAGCAGGTTGGGATGTCAGATGCACTGGTGTCAGTGCCGAAGAGGCGACAACATTCCGGGCCAGCCATCCTGGAGCGAAAGCTTCCGTTCTCGATGTGAGGGATACCGTCGCCGTTCAGGCGTTCTTCGCCGGTATCGAGCAGCTCGACGGCCTGGTCAATTGTGCAGGGATCCTCGATCGGGGCGGCGAATATGACATCTCCACATTTGAAAAAGTTATCGACATCAATCTGAATGGAACCATGCGCACATGCGTCTCGGCACATTCCTTGCTGGCCAGGAGCGGTGGCGCGATCGTCAACACCGCCTCGATGCTGAGCTATTTCGGCGGCCCCCTGGTGCCGGCCTATTCAGCCTCAAAAGGCGGCGTCGCCCAACTGACAAAGGCGCTTGCGGGCAAGTGGGCTGCCGACGGTATCCGCGTCAACGCTATTGCCCCCGGCTGGATCGAGACCGAAATGACCACGGCGCTGCGCGCAGATCCCGACCGCAACAAACCAATCCTCGCTCGGACACCGCAAGGCCGATGGGGCAAACCCTCCGAAGTCGGCGCCCTCGTGGCCTGGCTCCTGTCCGATCAGGCGTCGTTCGTCACCGGCAGCATTTATCCGGTCGATGGCGGCTATTCAGCAATGTAAGGAAACTTGAAATGCCAGTTGAGAAAAACGATTCAGACGCTCTGATGCCCTATCAGTTGCCGTTCCCTCAGGATGCATTATCGGAAATCGTGATTCCGAACGCCGTGCCCAAGGATGAGCGCATCTGGGTTCCGCAAGCCGAGAACGTGTGGTTTCGGCCACTTTGTCTCAATCGCTCGGAAGGATACTGGATGAACCTGCTGAAGGTGAGGAAGTCCGGCGTCCTGTCCCGTCACCGTCACCCCCAGGGCGTGCATGGGTGGGTGCTCAAGGGCCGCTGGCACTACCTCGAGCATGACTGGGTGGCCGAAGAAGGCGGATACGTCTACGAACCGCCGGGCGAAACCCATACGCTCGTCGTTCCCGAAGGTGTCGAAGAGATGATCACCTATTTTCAGGTCAACGGGGTCATGCTCTACGTCGATCCCTATGGCAAGACCATGGGCTTCGAAGACGTCTTCACCAAGATCGACATGTGCCGCAAGCATTACGAAGCCGTCGGCCTGGGCGCCGATTACGTGGACCAGTTCATTCGCTGAACCTCATCAAGGCCCCGAAAGGGCGGTTTGCTTTCCGTTGGCAGTTTCAAAAGGCCGTTTGCTGCGATCAACTGAAGCGGATGCTACCCGCCCAAACCATGACTATTGCGGCACGCCAGTGATCCGCGCGATGGTTTCTGCCGCATTTCGCGCGCCAAGCTTTTCTTGCAGGCGCGCGCGGTGCGCTTCTACCGTTCGATGCGATATGTCCAGCAGGCGTGCGATTTCCTTGCTGGTCAGTCCCTCGGTGACATACATCGCGATCTGTCGTTCACGCAGTGTCAGGGCAACCATCGGGCGCACCCCCGAAATGTCGGCAAAGCTCCAGACCGCCCGGTCGAATGGATTTTCGGGCGTCAGGGACTGTCCGCGCACGCGACACCAGAAATGTTCACCCGTGCGGCGTTTCATGATCCGTTCGTCCAGATAGAAATTCTCCCGTCGCATCCTTTCAAGCCCGATGGCGCCGACCCGTTCAAACTCTTCTGCGCTTGGATAAAGGCGCGACAGCGAATGCCCTTCAATCTCCAACCGTGCGTAGCCGAACATCCTGCACATCTGTGCATTGCAGCGGCTCACGACACGCTGTTGCGCCAGAACAATCCCGACAGGGGCGAACTCGAACGCTGTGAGGGCATCTTGTTCCGGGATCATAGCGTAGTTCCACGAATAGAACCCAACCTTGCCGGTTTCTACAATCAAGCGAAGTCGGGAGGGAAGACCATGGATGTTGCAATCGTCGGGTGGGGCCATACCTGCTTTGGCCGGCCGGAACAAGACACGCCGCAAAGCTTGATCGCGTGGGCCGCGCGCGAGGCGCTGGCTGCTGCAATTGTTCCGGCCCATGCTTTCGACAGTATCCGGCTGAAGATCTTTAACACAGGTCTGCTGGCGAAGGGGCATCCGGCGGGAGGCAACCGGGTTTCCTCGCATGCCATGGCCGTCCGGCAATTGACGGACGAGGCCCTCGACATGCAGTCGGAACGGATCGATCCGGATGCCGTGTTCAACATCGGGGAATCGGGTGCGGTCAGCTACTGCTCCCGACCCGGAAAACGAAAGGTTGCATGATGAACCCGGCTGAATGGCTCTACCGAACCGCATGCACAAATCCGGACCACCCTGCCCTGCTCTCTGGCGCGACTGTCGTGGCCAGCTATTGCGAATTCGCCAAGCGGGTCGGCGGACTTGCCGAGTGGATGAAAATTCAGGGTGTGACGTCGGGAGACCGCGTTGCGATCTTTGCCAAGAACTGCCCGGAATACCTGATCGCACTTTATGGAATCTGGCATCTCGGCGCGGTGGCGGTGCCAATCAATGCCAAGCTGCATGCGCGAGAGGCGGCATGGATCATCAACGATAGCGAGGCGCGGCTGTGTTTCGTTTCGCAGGATACTGCGGCTGAATTTGATGAGGCGCTTGCAGGAAGTTCCTGTCTGACGCAACTGGTCGACATCCTGCCGCAGGTCTCCGACAAGACTGCGGCCACACCTTATCCGACCCGGCCAGACGACGTGATCTGGCTGTTTTATACCTCAGGCACCACGGGGCGGCCCAAGGGGGTGATGCTCACGTCGCTGAATATGACACTGATGACGCTCAGCTATCTTGCCGATGTCGACGAGGTCTCGCAGGAGGATGCCATCCTCTATGCCGCACCGATGTCGCATGGTGCCGGCCTTTACAACTTCGTGCACGTGATGCGCGGTGCGCGCCATGTGGTGCCGCTCACCGGCGGCTTCGACGCGCCCGAAGTGCTGGATCTGAGCGCACGGGTTGGGCCGGTCTCGATGTTCGCCGCACCGACGATGGTGCGACGGCTGGTGGATGCGGCCCGGGAAAGGGGCGGAGGCGACGGCATCAAGACGGTAGTTTATGGCGGCGGCCCCATGTATCTGGCCGATATCATCGAGGCCGTCGAAGTGAT
>JAHJUC010000618.1 GCA_018829385.1 Alphaproteobacteria bacterium | reverse complement strand
ACCGGAGCCCCCGGAAAGGGCCCTGCCCGCGCACGATCAGGGTCCACAGCCCCGCGCCAATTAGGCGTCCCATCAGGATTCATCAGGATCTGGAACTTGCACATCGGTTTGGAACGCGGCATCAATACACCTGCAACTGCACGAGGGGTAAAGCATGCGCGGTATGTATCTTGAGGAATTCGAACCGGGCGCTGTGATTTCCCACACTCTGCGGCGGACGGTCACCGAGATGGACAACATGTTGTTTTCCAACATGACGCTCAATCCGCAGCCGCTGCACATCGATTTCGAATTCTGCAAGACGACCGAATTCGGCCAGCCCCTGGTCAACTCGCTTTTCACCCTCGGCCTGATGATCGGGATCTCGGTCAACGACACCACGGTTGGCACCACCATCGCCAATCTGGGAATGAGCGAGGTCACATTTCCAAATCCGCTGTTTCATGGCGACACCGTGCGGGTGGAAACCCGGGTGCTGACCGTTCGCGAGTCGAAATCGAAGGACGATCGCGGCATCGTTGAAATGGAGCACCAGGCCTTCAATCAGCACGGCAAGCTGGTCGCCCGTTGCGTCCGTCAGGCCATGATGCGCAAGAGGCCGAAACCATGATGCGTTCGCTGCTGTTCGTTCCCGGCGATTCGGAACGCAAGATGACCAAGGCGACAAGCTCCGGCGCCGATGCTCTGATCCTGGACCTTGAGGATTCGGTTGCGCAGGCCCGCAAATCCGAAGCCCGCACGCTCGTCGCGTCGTTTCTCAGCGGCGCCGACAGAGGCGCGGGCACGCCATGGCTGATCGTGCGCATCAACGCGCTCGACACTGGCATGAGCGACGACGATCTGGCGGCGGTGGTCGCGGCTTCTCCCGATGTGATTCTGCTGCCCAAGGCCGGATCCGGCGCGGATATTCAGGACCTGAGCGCCCGGATCGGCTTGCATGAAGCCGAAGCCGGGCTCGAGGTCGGCAAGATCAGGATCCACGCGCTGATGACAGAGACGGCCGGCGGCATGCTTTCCGCCGGCTCCTTTGCAGCCAAATCCGAGCGTCTGTCGGCGCTCGCCTGGGGCGCCGAGGACCTCGCCGCCGATATCGGAGCCTCGTCCAACAAGGATGACACCGGCGTCTACACCGATGTCTTCCGCATGGCGCGAAGCCTGACGATCCTGGCGGCAGCCCATTCCCGCGTCGATGCGATCGACACCGTGTTCACCGATTTTCGCGACATGCAAGGCCTGGATGCCGAGTGCCGCGCTGCCGTCCGCGATGGGTTTACCGGCAAGATGGCCATTCACCCGGACCAGGTGGCGGTGATCAACAAGGCCTTCACTCCGCCGCCTGAAGACGTGGAGCGGGCCGTCAGGATCCTGGCGCTGTTC
Source organism: Alphaproteobacteria bacterium (assembly GCA_018829385.1). Lineage (GTDB taxonomy): Bacteria > Pseudomonadota > Alphaproteobacteria > Rhizobiales > Rhizobiaceae > Hoeflea. The sequence goes on along the minus strand of JAHJUC010000618.1, from coordinate 2,467 downwards.
GCGGCCGCAGGCCCCGACGCCGGTGTTCTGTCGCTCGACGGCAAGATGATCGATCGGCCACACCTGCGCCAGGCAGAACGTGTGGCGCGGCGGGCCGGACTTGAACCACACGCAGTCCCGGTGATTGATCCGGTCGCCGAGTAGCCCGGGTTACTTGCGTAGCGGCCAGGCAGGCCGCCGCAGCTCGAAGGTCTGCGCCGCGTCGGCATAATCCATGTAGCCCAGGCGCGCCAGCGGCGCCACGGTCGCCATGTCGAACCGGCCATCGACAATTGCCGCCTCGTCGATGTGGATGCCGACCACCTGGCCGATGACCACGAAGGAGCCGCTCGGCTTGCCCTCCAGGCTCTTTGCCTCGAAGATTTCCGTGACCTTGCATTCCAGCGCCGCGTGCGCTTCGGCTACGAACGGCGCATTGATCAGCTGCGCCTCCGCCATGGTCAGGCCGGAGAAATCGAATTCGTTTTCGCCATAGGGAGCGTCAGCCGACGACAGGTTCATTTGCTCGGTCAGGGCTCGGCCGACCATGCTGGTGGTGAAGACCCGGGTTTCCTCGACATTGCGTAGCGTGTCCTTGCGCCCCGACGATGCGAACATCACCATCTTCGGATGATCGGATATCGCGTTGAAAAACGAGTAAGGCGCGAGGTTGACCGATCCGTCATTGCCCCTTGTGCCGATCCAGCCGATCGGTCGCGGCGAGACAATGGCCTTGAATGGGTCATGCGGCAGCCCGTGGGCGTTCTCCTGCGCAGTGTAGAACATGGCGCCTATTCCCCCGCGAAGGTGACGATATCGGCGAGTTCAGGCCGTGGCCGTTCGCCCGGATGCATCTTCGGCGTCCCGATATGGATGAAGCCGGCAACCTTTTCGCCTCCGGAGATCCCGAGGACCGGATAGGCTTTCTCGTCAAAGGCGAACCACTCGGTCAGCCAGTTCGAGGCATAGCCGAGCGCATTGGCCGCCATTACCAGGTTGAGACAGACCGCACCGGCGCTCAACACCTGTTCCCATTCGGGAATCTTCACGTGAGGTGCGGCGCGCGAGACGACAGCGATCACCACCGGCGCGCGGGTCAGCCGGGTTTTCTCGACCGCGATCATGTCTTCCGCCATGTCGGGCTTGTTGGCCATGGCGATGTCCGCGAGTTCAAGCGACATCCGCTCCCTGACCGCGCCGGAATAGACAATGAACCGCCATGGAGCGAGCTTGCCGTGATCGGGAACCCGGCTGGCAAGCTTCAGCATCTCCTCGATTTCCGCCCGTGACGGTCCGGGATCGGTCATCTGAAACGCGGGAATGGAGCGGCGGGTTTCGAGATAGGTCTTCAGGGCGGCATTGACCGGCATGTCTTCCTCGTGCATTCAGGTTTGACCGAAAACGGTCATGAATTTGCCATGGCTTTAAGGTCCAAGTGACCGCTCGCATTCCAGAAGTCAACCGGACCGTACCTTATGAACAGACTGTCTCTTGTTCTTCTCTCCGCACTAACGTTTCTGGCGCTGCCAAATGTCGCCGCCGCCCAGGAAGCCTTTGCGACCGGCGATGAACCGAAGATCACGCTGCCCGGGCTGACGGAATATGCACCGGCCGTGTCCGATGGCGACAACGCGGCGATCAGGCGGACGGTGCGCATGGAAGCCGCGCTGACCGAGGCGAGCGAACCGCTCAAGCACGGATTGACCTGGCGTATTTTCCATACCACCCCGGGACCCGACGGCAAATTGCCGCTGCTTGCCAGTTCCGAGGGCGGATCGGCGGAATTCGAGTTCGAGCCCGGCGACTATTTCCTGCACGTGGCCTTCGGCCGCGCCGGCGTCACCAAGAAGCTCACGGTTCCCAGAGACGGGCCGATCGAGAAACAGCATATCATCATGGAGGCGGGCGGGCTGATCCTCAACGCCGTCTCCGGGGTCGATGCGCGCATTCCTTCCAGCCAGCTGCGCTTCAACATCTACAAGGCCGAGGAAGGCATTGACGGAGAGCAGCAGCTCGTTGTCGAAGACGTCAAGCCCAACACCATCGTCCGGCTCAATGCCGGCACCTATCACATCGTTTCCGAATACGGCTCCGTCAACGCCGTCATCCGCTCAGACATCAGGGTCGAGGCCGGAAAGCTGACCGAGGCCGTCATCCAGCACCGCGCAGCCCAGCTGACCCTCAAGCTGGTGGCCGAACCGGGCGGAGAAGCCATCGCCGACACCGCCTGGTCTATCCTGACATCCGGCGGCGACGTGGTGTCGGAAAGCGTCGGCGCCTTCCCCACCATCGTGCTTGCCGAAGGCGAATACACCGCCATCGCCCGCAACAAGGCGAAGGTGCTGCAACGCGAATTCACCGTGGTCGCCGGCCGCAATGCGGATGTGGAAGTCCTGCTGAATTAGGCGCTCTTGAGCCGCCTGTCCGTCGCCCGTTGCGGCGGCCCCAGATCGAAGACCGCATTGTAGAGCGTTTCGAGAAGCTGTTT
>JAHJUC010000617.1 GCA_018829385.1 Alphaproteobacteria bacterium | reverse complement strand
GGTGAGGGGAGCGAGTCCACGGGCGCGCCGGCGCTGACCGCCATCGACCCCGACAAGAGCTTCCCCGGCAAGCCGCGCTACAAGCTTCTGCATGTCGCCAATGGCCGGGCGCTCATCGAGGACAAGTCCGGCATGTATATCGTCCGCATCGGTTCGGTTCTGCCGGACAACTCCCGTCTTGCCACTCTGGAAAAGCGCGATGGGCAATGGGTGATCATCACCTCCAACGGCGAAGTCATCCAGCGTTGAGCTGACCCGAAGGGTCTGAACGCCAGCCGGGCGGTAATCGGCTACCTGGAGCCATCCCATCAACCGGCCGTTGACCGGTCTATCGCATCCGCGCCGACGCCGTTCTCGAAATCGGTGTCGGCGTCCGCCGGCCGGGCCTAAGCCCATGCACCGGTCGCCATGTCCATGTTCTATGACCGGAAGGACTTGAGGCAATCCCGCCACACCATGCCTGGAGTATGGTGCGAGAAGCAGGCGCATTTCCCGTAAGGCACACGCAAGATTAACGGCCTAATCTCTGAGCTTGTTAAGGACAGGGAAACGCCATGCAGCCGATTCAGCTTTTCGAACTGGCATCCAACCAATCCCACTGGCTTACAGTGCGCCAAAGCGTGGTTGCCGGAAACATCGCGAACGCCAACACACCCGGCTACCAGACCCGGGATGTTGCGGCTTTCGAAGCCGTGCTCGACCAGACAAAGGCTCCGGTCCGCATGGCTGCAACCCATCCCGGCCATATCCATGAAGATCCGATGCGCGGCGCGGTTCGCAGCGGCCGCTTTGGCGACGTTGACGTTCAGCCATCCGGAAACTCGGTCAGTCTGCCGCAGGAGATGAGCAAGACCGGGGAAATCAAGCGGATGTACGAACTCAATACCGGGATGGTGAAGGCCTTTCACCGGATGATGCTTCTGACTGTGAGGCGCTGACCATGCCAGTTGATCCTCTTTCACTTGCCTCGCGCATCGCTGCTTCCGGATTGGGCGTTCAGGAAACCCGCATGCGTGTGGTTTCCGAGAACCTTGCCAATGCCCAGTCGACCGGCAACACGCCGGGAGCCGATGCCTATCGCCGCAAGACCATCAGTTTCTCCTGGGAACTCGACCGCACAATTGGCGCATCGCGCGCCGAAGTGGCCAAGATCGATGTCGATCCGGCCGACTTCACCATCGAGTATGATCCGGGAAATCCGGCAGCGGACAAGAATGGCATGGTCAAGATGCCCAACGTCAATGTCCTGGTCGAGCTGGCAGACATGCGGGAAGCCAACCGGTCGTACGAAGCCAATCTGCAGACCGTCAAGCAAACCCGTGAACTTGTTTCCATGACGATCGATCTGCTGAGGGCCAGCCAATGATTGACAAGATTTCTGGAATGTCTGCCCTGTCCGGCCTGTCCGGTCCGCGCGAGACGGACATGGCAAGCGCCGCGGGAATGCCGAACCTGACGGCTGCCGCGGTTGCGCCGTCACCATCTTCGTTCGCCGAGACCTTGAAAAGCCTCGGCGAAGGCGTGGTGTCCAATCTGAAGGTCGCCGAAGGTCAGTCCTTCGCCGCGATCCGCGGCCAGGTGCCGACCCGTGAAGTTGTCGACGCCATCATGGCCGCCGAACAGTCGCTGCAGACCGCTGTCGCCATCCGCGACAAGATGGTCACTGCTTATCTCGAAATCGCTCGTATGCAAATCTGAGGAACTCGCCATGAAGGCTTTGGCCATCGCAGCTACCGGTATGAACGCCCAGCAGCTCAATCTTGAGGTGATCGCCAACAACGTGGCGAACATCAACACCACCGGCTTCAAGCGGGCCCGCGCCGAATTTTCCGACCTGCTCTATCAGGTCGAGCGCAATTCCGGCGTTCCCAACGCTTCCAACCAGGCGATCGTGCCGGAAGGCGCTCATATCGGACTTGGCGTGCAGACATCTGCCGTTCGAAACCTGCACATCCAGGGCAGCCTCGTCGGCACCTCCAACAAGCTGGACCTGGCGCTCGTCGGCCGCGGCTGGTTCCAGATCGAAACGCCGGATGGCGAAACCCAGTATTCGAGGGCGGGCGCCTTCAACACCAATGCCGATGGCCAGCTGGTTACCATTGACGGCTATCTGGTGGTTCCGGGGATTACCTTCCCCGATGAAACCAGCGAAGTTCAGATTTCCCGTACCGGTCAGGTTCTGGTCCGGATCGGCGACGAGACCGAATTGCAGGATCTGGGTCAGCTGACCCTCGCCAATTTCGTCAACGAGGCGGGTCTCGAACCGCTGGGCGATAATCTTTTCCGTCAGACCGTGGCATCCGGCCCGGCGATCGTTGGCGCTCCGGCCGATCCGGGATTTGCCCATATCCAGCAGGGTTACCTGGAAGCCTCCAACGTCGATCCGGTCAAGGAAATCACTGATCTGATCTCAGCGCAGCGCGCCTATGAAATGAATTCGAAGATCATCAAGGCGGCGGATGAAATGGCGTCCGTCGTTTCCCAGAACCTCTAGGTTACAAAGGACAAGGCAGACATGACGTTTCGCCCAGTATTGCCTTTGCAAGGCCTCATCCGCGCGGCCATCGTGCTGCTTGGCCTGCTCTGCGCCATGCCCCTGGCGCAGGCCGGTCGCGGCACCGCGGTGGTCCCCGAACGGACCATCTACCCCGGCGAGGAAATCCTGGCGGAATCGGTTCGCGAGGTCGAGGTCACCAACCCGAACCTGCGCGGCGGCTATGCCGAAATCACCAGCGAAGTGCTGGGCAAGGTGACAACGCGCACATTGCTGCCGGGCCGCACCATTCCGGTCGCGGCGTTGCGCGATTCCTGGGCCGTCGAGCGTGGCAAGACGGTTCAGCTGATCTTCAGCGGCAAGGGCCTGACCATCACGGCAATGGGCACACCGCTTGAAAATGCGGCGATTGGCGATTTCATTCGTGTCCGCAATGTCGAAACCGGCGTTATCATCTCCGGAACGGTGATGGACAACGGCAGCATTCGGGTGGCGGCGAAATGATCCGCACTCTCGCAAAGATAGTCGGCATCTGGATCGCCATGTTTGTCCTGGCCGGATCCGGTCCCGGGCCTGCGACGGGCTCGGGAACCGGGACGGCGTCCATGGAGCAGTTCGTATCCGGATCGGGTATGAGCTTCATCCGGCCCGCCGGCGCCTCTTCTCGCATCAAGGATATCGCCTCGCTTCAGGCAGGCCGCGACAACCAGCTGATCGGCTATGGCCTCGTCGTCGGATTGCAGGGCACGGGCGATGGCCTCCGCAACTCACCGTTCACCGAGCAGTCGCTGCGCGCCATGTTGCAAAACCTCGGCATCTCCACCGAAGGCGGCGCCTCGCGTGTCAACAATGTCGCGGCCGTGATCGTCACGGCCAATCTGCCCCCCTTTGCCAGCCTCGGTTCGCGGATCGATGTCACCGTCTCCTCTCTCGGCGATGCGACCTCGCTGCGTGGCGGTACGCTGGTCATGACCTCGCTGTCAGGGCCCGACGGACAGATCTACGCCGTCGCGCAGGGCTCGGTTATCGTTTCGGCGATCAACGCGCAGGGCGATGCGGCCACCTTGCAGCAGGGCACCGCGACTGCGGGACGGTTGCCCGGCGGCGCCATCATCGAACGCGAGATCCCGGCAACGTTCAAGCAGGTTGACGGGCTGGTCTACCAGCTTCGCAATCCGGATTTCACCACCGCCGTGGGAATGGCCGATGTCATCAACGCCTTCTCCGAGGCGCGCTACGGCACAGCCATCGCAGAGGCGCGCGACTCCACCACCGTGGCGGTTCGCAAGCCGCCGCGGGCCGACCTTGCCCGGTTGACGGCGGAACTCGAGGGGCTGGTGGTCGAAACGGATTCGCCCGCCCGTGTCGTGGTCAACGAGCGGACCGGCACCATCGTCATCGGCAATGACGTCCGCATCTCCAGGGTCGCGGTCAGTCACGGAACGCTGACCGTACAGATCAATGAAACGCCGACGGTCGTGCAGCCATTGCCGTTCTCCGACGGGGTGACGGCGGTCGAGCCGCTGACCGACATCACCGCGGGCGTCGACGGCGGCCAGGTCGCCATCATCGACGGCCCGGACCTCCGAACGCTGGTGGCCGGCCTCAATTCGATCGGCGTCAAGCCCGACGGCATCATTGCCATCCTGCAGGGCATCAAGTCCGCCGGCGCGCTGCATGCGGAACTGGTGCTGCAATGATTGCGGCCCGACAGCCCTCCTCGCGCAGATGGGCCCGCGGCGCAGGCGCCGCGGCGGTCATCATGCTGGGCATGATCGCACCCGGCGCATTCGCACAACAGGCGCCGGCGCCGAGCCTCGAAGAGGAGATCCGTGCGTTCTGCGGCAACATCGCCGACGCCGCGCGCGACCAGCGCTATCTTCTGCAGAAGAAGGAACTCGAGGATCTTCAGGCCGGCGTCGACGAGAGAATCCGCCTGCTTGAGGAGCGCACACTGAAATACCGCGACTGGCTGAAGAAACGTGAAGACTTCATGCGGGTCGCCGATACGCAACTGGTTGAAATCTACAAGAACATGGCGCCTGACTCCGCTGCCGCGCAGCTGGAGATCGTCAAGCCCGGGATCGCGGCGGCAATCGTCATGAAGCTCAGCCCGCGGCTGGCGAGCCAGATTCTCAACGAGATGGATACCAAGAAGGCAGCGGCACTGGCGAGCATTCTCGCCGCGGCCGCGGCACCCGAACAAACCGAGGATCCGTCATGATTAGGGCCATAGCCGCCACCGTTCTTGCGCTCACCCTGGCCGGATGCAATTCGCAGACGATCAAGGAGATTGGCCAGGCGCCTTCGATGAGCCCGGTGGGCTCGGGGCTTGCCTATGGCGAAACCCCGCAGATGGCGGCTTATCCAAAGCAGCCG
>JAHJUC010000616.1 GCA_018829385.1 Alphaproteobacteria bacterium | reverse complement strand
TGATTGCGCTTGCCGGCAAGGTCACCGTTCCCTTCTGGCCGGTTCCGGCAACGCTGCAGACGCTGGCGATCTTCGTCATTGCCGCAGCCTTCGGCCGCAAGCTGGCGCTGGCGACACTGGCCGCCTACCTCGTCGAGGGTGCTGCCGGCCTGCCGGTGTTCACCAATGGCGGCGGCCTGGCCTATTTCGCCGGCCCCACCACCGGTTACCTCGCGGGCTTCGTCGTCGCCGCCGCCCTGACCGGCCGGGCCGCCGACCGCGGACTTGACCGCAACGCCTTCAAGCTGTTTGCCGTCAACCTGGCCGGCACCGCCATCATCCTGCTGCTTGGCGCTGCCTGGATCGCCGTCGCCTTCGGCCCGGAAAAGGCGCTTGCCTGGGGCGTCGGCCCGTTCATCGCGACCGACGTGATCAAGGCAGCCCTTGCCGCGGCCGTGGTTCCCGCCGGCTGGCAGATCGCCAACCTGTTCCGCCGCTGACCGCCGAAACAGACCGCCGGGCCGCTTGAGGCCTGGGGACCGAAAATCCGAAACCCGTGCGGCGACCGGCCGAGCGGGTTTCTTTTCATCGTGGATAATCCTCGATCCCGGGCGGTATCCGCGCTTGTGATCGGTCGCGTCATTTGCTATCCCCCCGATGCTTCCGGGCGTTACCGGTTTGCGCCGGGCGGACGATCCGCCTGCCCGGGGAAGCGTTGGGGTATAGCCAAGCGGTAAGGCAGCGGTTTTTGGTATCGCCATCCCTGGTTCGAATCCAGGTACCCCAGCCACCTCTGATTTCAGCCGCCGATCCGGTTTCCGCGCCCTGCGCCCCGCGGTGCTTCCCGCTATGAATCGAACCTGCCGAGAAAGGCTTCCGCCTCCGCCAGTTCCCCGGGCGTGTTGGCGTTGAAGAACGGGTCCGGCGCGCCGTCGTGCTCCGGCTCGAAATCACAATAGACCAGCTCGTGACGGGCGGCCCAGACCTGCACCTTCATCGTCTCTCCGCTTGTGAGCCATCGTGAGAGGTCCTCGCGCAACGCCACCGGCCACAGCCCGACCACCGGATGCCGGTTGCCGTTCGAACGCGCCAGGACGATGCGCCCGGGTCCCGAAATGGCGCTGAACCGGGCGACCAGGCCGAGCGGCAGGAACGGCGTATCGGTCGCCACGGTCACGAGATGGGTCACGCCCGGCAGTTCCGCCGCCCATTCCATCCCGGTCAGCACGCCGGCCAGCGGGCCGAGATGCCCGCCGATCGTGTCGGGCAGCACCGGCAGTCCGTACTCAAGATAGGGCGCCGGATCGGAATTGGCGTTGATCGCCAGCCGTTCGACCTGCGGTGCAATCCGGCTGATCACCCGCTTGATCATCGGCTGGCCGGCAAGCGGCTTAAGCGGCTTTTCGCCGCCCATCCGCCGCGACAGGCCGCCCGCCAGGATCAGTCCGGCAATCGTGCTGCTCAAGCTTCTTCCCCCTGGCTTGCCTTCCGCGATGCTACAGCGATTTCGCTCAAACACCAATCCGGACGGGTCCGTGACCGCGACTTCATTCTTGACTGCCCTGTCGGGGTATCCTACCCCGATTGCAGGTGAAGTTTATGTCTAAACAAGGCCTTGGGAAGGCACTCGCGGAGCGCCATCCGCATGGCCTTGCTCAGGTTTTCAGGTGCAGCTGCCGCGGGCAGGCCGGTCCACGCTTCCCGCGGCCCGGCACTTTCAAGGAATGACGATGATTGATCTCAAGAGCTTCGGCGCCCTTTCGAACCTCGACCTGGGCGCCTTCGCGCCCAAGCCGACAAGCTTCACCGAAGGCCAGGTCGAGGCTGCGAAACAGCTTTGGGCGTCCGAGGACGGCGTGACCCAGGTCGGTGTCTGGGAATGCACGCCCGGCCGCTTTTCCGCCGACCGCACCAAGTCCTCGGAAATCTGCCACATCCTCGCGGGCTCGGCCACGGTTGTGGGCAAAGAGGGCGGCGACAAGCGCAGCATCGGTCCCGGAGATGTGCTGATCCTGCCGCTCGGCTGGGAAGGCGAATGGACCATCCACGAGCAGGTCCGAAAGACCTACGTCCTAACCCGCAAGCCCTGATCTCCCGTTTGCCTTTTCGGTGAGTGTCGCGACGCCGGTCCCCTGATCCGCGCCGCAGTACGGCATTGACCGGCGCTCGCGGCATGAACGCACCGGTTTCCCGGTGCCAAGGCGAGGGGCGGACCCCGACCCAACCGTTTCGTTGACGTGGATCAATGCCGCTCTTCCCACCTGCCGCAATACTGGCGGGCAGGGAGGATTGCCGATGTGGGATACCATCAATAAACCCGAGGCGCTTCGCGCCAGGGCGCAATTGACACCCGGTGTTCGCGCCGGGTTTTCCTGGGCGAAGATCGAGGATGAACTGCTCGACGGTCTCCCGGATGGTGCGCTCAACATCGCCTACGAAGCGGTGGACCGGCATGTCGCCAATGGCTACGGGTCCGACACGGCGCTCAGGTGGCTGGGCAAGTCCGGCGAGCGGCTGGATCTGAGCTATGCCGATCTCGCGGCCGCATCGTCGCGCTTTGCCTCGGTGCTGAGCGGCCACGGCCTTGCCCCGGGGGCGCGGGTGTTCTCGCTGCTCGGACGCCAGCCCGAGGTGTTTTACACGGCACTCGGCACGCTCAAGGCCGGCATGACCTTCACGCCTCTGTTCTCCGCCTTCGGGCCCGAACCGATCCAGACCCGGATGGAAATCGGCGAGGCCAATGCGCTGGTGACCACCGAGGCCATCTACCGGCGCAAGATCGAGCCGTGGATCAAGGACATCCCCTCGATGCGGCT
>JAHJUC010000615.1 GCA_018829385.1 Alphaproteobacteria bacterium | reverse complement strand
GGTCGAGGGGCGGTTCTCGACGCTTTCCGCGCAGGCCGCGACCACCGCGTCGAATGCCGTATTGAAGCGGATTTCGAACGGCGCCTGCCGCACGGTGCGGGCAAGCCGTTTGGGGATGTGAAATGCATCGAGCGGCAGCACTCCGCGCAATTCCGGCTCGACCCAGAACAGGTCCGGATCGTCAGCCGAATCCGCCATCGGAAACAGGCCCGAGGCATAGGCGCGCAGCAGCAGGTCCGGTGTGATCCTGTGATCGGCGCCGTGCCGCACCTCAGCCTCCCCGGGCCGATTTCAGATCAGGACTTCTTCCCTGCCTTGGCCGCAAGGAACTTTTCAAGCCAGTGGATGTCATAGTCGCCATTTGCGATGTCCGGATTGGCCAGAAGATCTCTGAACAGCGGGATCGTCGTGTTGATGCCGTCGACCACGAACTCGTCCAGCGCCCGTCTCAGCCGCATCATGCACTCGACCCGCGTGCGGCCATGAACGATCAGCTTGCCGATCAGGCTGTCGTAATAGGGCGGGATCTTGTAGCCTTGATAGACGCCGGAATCGACCCGCACGCCAAGTCCGCCGGGCGGATGGTAGTGGGTGATGGTGCCGGGCGAGGGGACGAAGGTGTCCGGATCCTCTGCATTGATGCGGCATTCGATGGCGTGGCCGTGGAAACGGATGTCTTCCTGGGTGACCGACAGCCCGGCGCCGGAAGCGACCCGGATCTGTTCATTGACCAGATCGATGCCGGTAATGGCCTCGGTCACCGGATGCTCGACCTGCAGGCGGGTGTTCATTTCGATGAAATAGAACTTGCCGTCCTCGTAGAGGAACTCGACGGTGCCCGCGCCGCGGTATTTCAGCTTGCGCATCGCCGCCGCGCAGATCTCGCCGATTTCCATGCGCTGGTCTTCGTTCAGCGACGGGGAGTTGGCTTCTTCCCAGACCTTCTGGTGCCGGCGCTGCAGCGAACAGTCACGCTCGCCGAGATGGACCGCCTTGCCTTCACCGTCGCCAAGCACCTGGATCTCGATATGGCGGGGGTGGCTCAGATACTTCTCGATATAGACCGCCGCATTGCCGAATGCCGCGCCTGCTTCCGAGCGTGCGGTCGACAGCGCCAGCGAGAGCTCTTCCTCGTTGTTGGCCACCTTCATGCCGCGGCCACCGCCGCCGGCGGTTGCCTTGATGATCACCGGAAAGCCTATTTCCTTGGCGATCTTGGCCGCGTCCTCGTCCGTGGTGATTTCACCTTCGGATCCCGGAACCACGGGAATGCCAAGCGCTTCCGCGGTCTTCTTGGCCGTGATCTTGTCGCCCATGATGCGGATGTGATCGGCGGTCGGTCCGATGAAGGTGATGCCGTGGGCATCGAGGATGTCGGCGAACTTGGCGTTCTCGGAGAGAAAGCCGTAGCCCGGATGCACCGCGTCCGCGCCGGTGATTTCGCAGGCGGCGACGATCTGGTGGATGTTGAGATAGCTGTCGCGCGAGGGCGGCGGGCCGATGCAAACGCTCTCGTCGGCAAGGCGCACATGCATGGCGTCCTGATCGGCGGTGGAATGCACCGCGACAGTCTTGATGCCGAGCTCCTTGCAGGCGCGCAGCACCCGGAGCGCGATCTCACCACGGTTTGCAATGAGAACCTTGGAGAACATAGGCTCGCTCACTTATTCTATCACGATCATCGGTTCGGCGAATTCGACCGGGTCGCCGTCGGCAACCAGAACGTTGACGACCTTGCCGGCACGCGGCGCGGGGATCTGGTTCATGGTCTTCATCGCCTCGATGATCAGGATGGTCTGGCCTTCCTTGACCGACTGGCCGATCTCCACAAACGGCTTCGCGCCGGGAGCAGGCGACAGATAGACGGTGCCGACCATCGGCGCGGTCACGGCATTGGCTGATGTCGGCGCTGCCGGAGCGGCTTCCATGGGCTGCGCGGCAGCGGGCTGCGGCGCGGGCATCTGATGCTGTGCGATCGGAGCGTGGATCATCTGCGGCGTTCCGGCACGGCTCACCCTGACGCGCAAGTCATCCTGTTCGATTTCGATCTCGGTGAGATCGGTTTCATTGAGAATATTGGCCAGATCCCGGATCAGATCCTGGTCGATCGACGGTTTTCGTGTTGCCATCGGACTATTGCCTTTGTTTTTGTTGTTGCGGGCGGCAGTTCAAGCCATTCCGCTGGTTGACTGTCCTTTACAGCCCCGAACTGCCCGGTGACAAGCCCGCGCGGCGCCTGGAGCTGCGAATAGGCCCGAAACCCCGGTTTC
>JAHJUC010000614.1 GCA_018829385.1 Alphaproteobacteria bacterium | reverse complement strand
CACCGTCGCCGCAGGACCACCGCCCTTTCAACCATGGCAGGATCATCGCCGGTCCGGGCTTCTCGCTTGAGATCAGGGACTGATCCGTGCGCCGCCTGCTTGCCCTTCCGGTGCTGATCGCTGTCTTAACGGGGGTGGAACTGCCCCAGGACGGCCCGGTGCCGCAGCAGAACCCGCGGCCGCAGGCAACGCCCGGATCGGCACCGGTTCCGGCGGCCAGACCCGATGACACCGCATCCGCCCAGGCTGTTCCGGTACCGCAGAAAAAGACCGGTGCGGACGCACCAGCTGCGGAACCGGCGGGAGCCGACAAATCCAGCCCGCTTCCCTCGATCTCAAAACCCGAACCCGATGAAGTCGCGCTCGCCCGATGCGAAGCCGAACTGCGCAAGCTAGGGGCCGTGTTCGCCCGCGAGGAAACAGTCAGCGGAGAAAACGGCTGCGGCATCGAGGCGCCCTACAGAATAGACCGGATCATAAGCGGCGTTGCCCTGTCGCCGGCATCGCAGCTGCGATGCGCAACCGCCCTGGCGCTGGCGCGCTGGACCGAGACGGTTGTCCTGCCTGCGGCGGCAGCCTTGCCGGAAAAGGTCGAGCTCACCGGCATCAATCACGGCTCCACCTATGTCTGCCGCCGCCGCAACAACCTGCCCACCGGGAAAATGTCCGAGCATTCGATCGGCAATGCCATCGACATCGCCGATTTCGAATTCGACGGACGGCCGCCGATCGGCATTTCGCCGCGTCAAGGCGATGGAGACATTGAAGAGGCGTTCCAGCGCGCCGTCCGCGGCGGCGCCTGCCTGCATTTCACCACCGTGCTCGGGCCGGGCTCTGACGCCAGCCATGCTGGCCATCTGCATCTCGACATCGCACAACGCAGAGGCGGTTACCGGTTGTGCCAGTAAGCACAGTCGGGCTGCATGGGCTGTCATCTCCGGTTCACATAGTCGCCTTATCCCCTTGGTTCCAAATCAAAGGGCAGATGAACCATGCACGAAATCGCAAAAACCAACTTTATCCGGAATTTCTGCGGCGAAGGCCGGGGAGCGACGCCGGCCAGATTGGGAACGCGGTTTGACGAGACTGGTCAATTTCTCGTCGAGCCCGGCAACACCGTTGTCAGCCATGTCGTGCCGGGGTCAGCGACAGAGGCGGCGATCATCAAGGTCCGCGACGGGCTGCGCGCGCTGGATCCCGGAAATCACTTCGCCTGGACGCCGGTGTCGAGTTATCACATGACGCTTTTTCAGGGCGTGATCGAATACAGGCGGCAATCCGGCTACTGGCCGACTGACCTGCCGCTCGATGCGTCCATCAGCCAGAGCACGGATTATTTTCTTGCCCGGCTGCAGGATATTCCCCAGATCGCACCCTTCAAGGTCAAACTCGAAGAGATCACACCTCATGGACTAACCGTGTCACCGGCCACGGATGTGGATGCCGCGATCATCGCTGGTTTCCGCGACACGCTTGCTGACCGTTTCGGCTACCGCCATCCCGACCACGACACCTATGTCCTGCACATCACTGTAGCCTACATTGTGCGGTGGCTGCCGCAGGCAAGCCATGAAACCTATCTTCCAGCCTTGCAGGCGCTGGCGGAAACCTTCCGCAAGGACGTCCCCGTCATCGAACTCGGGCCTGCCGATTTCTGCACATTCGACGACATGAACCATTTCGAACCGGTTTTCAGCTTTCGCTGAAAACCGGTCGTTATTGCTTCTAGAACAGGCCTTCGATCTGGCCCTTGTCGTTAAGGCAGATCTTTTCCGACGACGGCGTCCTCGGCAGACCCGGCATGGTCATGATCTCGCCGGTGATGACGACGATGAAGCCAGCGCCGGCCGACAGCCGGACCTCGCGTACGGGCACGGTGTGACCCGAAGGCGCGCCGCGAAGGTTCGGATCGGTCGAGAACGAATACTGCGTCTTGGCCATGCAGATCGGCAGCTTGCCGTAGCCCTGCGCTTCCCACTGCCTGAGCTGCTCGCGCACCGACTTTTCAGCGATCACCTCGCCTGCATGGTAGATCGACTTGGCGATGGTCTCGATCTTGTCGAACAGCGGCATCTCGTCGGGATAGAGCGGCGCGAACTGCGCCTGGCCGGATTCGGCCAGTTCCACCACCTTGTGCGCCAGATCCTCGATCCCGGCCGAGCCCTGCGCCCAGTGCTTGCAGAGAATCGCCTCCACCCCGAGCGTCGCCACGTAGTCCTTGACCGCCTGGATCTCGGCCTCGGTGTCGGTGACGAAATGGTTGATCGCCACCACCACCGGCACGCCGAATTTCTTGACGTTCTGCACGTGGCGGCCGAGATTGGCGCAGCCCTTCTCGACGGCTGCGACATTCTCCGGTCCGAGATCATCCTTCTTGACGCCGCCGTTCATCTTCATCGCCCGCACGGTGGCGACGATGACGGCCGCGTCCGGCTTGAGGCCGGCCTTGCGGCACTTGATGTCGAAGAATTTTTCCGCCCCCAGATCCGCGCCGAAGCCGGCTTCCGTGACGACGTAGTCGGCGATCTTCAGCGCCGTCGACGTTGCCACTACCGAGTTGCAGCCGTGCGCAATGTTGGCGAACGGCCCGCCGTGCACGAAGGCCGGATTGTTTTCGAGCGTCTGCACCAGGTTGGGCTGCATCGCGTCCTTGAGCAGCACCGTCATCGCCCCGTCGGCCTTGATGTCGCGGCAGTAGACCGGCGTCTTGTCGCGCCGGTAGGCGACAACGATCGAACCCAACCGCTGCTGCAGATCCTCGAGATCCCTGGCGAGACACAGGATCGCCATCACTTCCGACGCCACCGTGATGTCGAACCCGGTCTGGCGCGGGAAGCCGTTGGCGACGCCGCCGAGATTGACCACGATGTCTCTGAGCGCCCGGTCGTTCATGTCCATCACCCGGCGCCAGACGATCCGGCGCGCGTCGATTTCCAGCTCGTTGCCCCAGTAGATGTGGTTGTCGATCATCGCCGAGAGCAGGTTG
>JAHJUC010000088.1 GCA_018829385.1 Alphaproteobacteria bacterium | reverse complement strand
TTGTGAAACCGGTCTATCCAGTGCTTGCACGCGGTTGACCCGGCATTGTCGGGTTTGTGCCCCGTCTGCACCTATGGTGACGCCGTAAAGTTGACCTGTCGGCGACAGGTGCATGTGCTCTGTCCGGCGCGGGATCGACCGCACAGGCGGCGGGAGGCAGGGGTGGCGCTCCTGGTTGAAATGGCTGAAGACCGATGCGTGAACAGAGGCGACGTCCTGTAGACTTCGCGCTCGCCGGAAACGGAGCATCGCCCGCTCTCGTCCTGGCAACAGCGGATGCGGATTCTCCGCATGATTGTTCGCCCAGTGGCCGGTTTCCTGCCTTTCGTTGATGCCGGTTCCCGAAGGGCAGTCCCATGCGCACGAAGGCACACCTTCACCAACTCTCCGGCGCGCCGCGCGAAGCTCTGGTTCGGCGCAGCGACTGCGTCGATCATGCAGTCACTCTCAACTGACGACGAGACAGACATGCAGAAGGAAATCAATGGCCGATAACTCTGGATGTGGACCAGATTAGCCGCGGAATGGAATAGCGCAGGTGATCTGGGAAGCATCTGGTTGAGCGTCCCGGAATGCCTGCGTTTCTCTGATCTCGGCATCTGTTCGGCAAGGTGGGCGGGTGTTCACGTTGCAGCAATACCGGCGGATGTTGAGTGATTGGAAGGACTGCGCCGACAAGTGGAAACTCACCGATCAGGAAGCGGAACTGCTTACAGCCTGATGGCCGTCAAAGACCAGATTAGTCACTGCAATTCCGTACCTTAAATGGTAGCCGGCTAACTGGGCAACCAGTGGGTCATGGAAGAACTGCGCGGCGCCGATCTCCAGCATATGAAGGATGACTTGGGCATCCTTCGGGTCGTTCTTGTCCCTGCTGTTTTGAAGAGCTTCGCGGGTCCGGGCGAGGCCGACGGAGGAGATGAGCTTCAAGTCGAACCCGGCCTGTCCAAAATGATGCGCCAGCGGCCTGTGATAGTTGCCGGTCGCCTCGAACGCGATCCGAACCGGCAGGTCGTAGCTGACCAGCGCCGCAGGCAAGCGCTGGAAATCCTCTAACGTGTTCATGATCGCCATGCGACGACGACGCTTCTTGCCCGGAACCCCGATCAGCACCTCGTGGCGGTGTTTGGCAATGTCGATGGCGACCAGGACGGTCGAATCGATAGAATGGGTAGCGGTCATAGCCGGTCTCCTCAGCAGTGTGGTTCAAGCAAAACCACTGTTGAGACCTGAGACACGGTTATGGCCACCCGCTGCGCGACGTTAAAGCTCAGCGCGTGGCCATAACCATTCAACAGCGCTTCTTCCCGACGTGCTACGGCACCGAACTCACCTCAAACGCCATGCTCGCCTGGCAGCAGGATCGCAGCATCGAGTGGCACTACATCGCACCCGGCAACCCAATGCAAAACGGGTTCGCACTTGGTGCCATCACAAAGCTCACCAGCCGGAACCCTGGACGCACTGGTTGAACTCCGCGGACTCGTAGTCCGTGTAGCCATAGACGCATTGCGAGAGAACCTGCTCGCACTGGCCGACCTGATCGCCGGAATACGTGCCGGTGCAGTATTCGGTCAAAGCGGAGAGAACGGTCTGCTGATCCGCACCGCTGGGGACATCCTGCTCGGTGTTGCCCTGTTGGCTGTCTTGCTCGACGGGAGCAGGCTCCGGCGCATTCTGCTGCGCCTTGCTGTCGCGCACGGCATAGAGACAGTTGAAGAAATCGTTCGAGCCATAGCCATAGGTGGCGCAACCCTGGATTTCCTCTCCATCCAGATCGGAGAACTCGCTCGCTACCCGGTTGTCGATCGCGAGGCGATTGTTTTCCTCGATCTGGCCGCGGGCGTTGTCGAGACATCCGATATCGCCTTGGCAGGCCTGCAGCACGTCCTCGCCGAGATCGCCATAGGCGCCGCCCGGATTGAGATCCACCGCCACCGGCGCTTGACCATCACTGCCGGATCCCGCCGCCCTCGAGTCGCGGAGCGCATAGACGCAGTTGAAGAACGGATCACCGCCATAGCCTTCGGGCACGGAGCAGTTCTGCAAATCCTCAATGGTCAGGTCGGAAAACTCGCCCACCACCGCCCGGGCGTTGTCCAGACACGAGGTGTCGCCTTGGCATGCCTGAAGCATGGCGTCTGCGAGATCGCTGTAGGCGCCGCCGGGATTGAGCTCCCCGCCGGTTGCCGGTGTGGTCGGCGCCGGTGCTCCGCCGGCGAGCTGGGCGTCCAGCGCCGCGTTCATGCAGCCGTAGAACTCCTTGTCCTGGAGCGGGCTGTCGGGGAACTGCTGGCCGCACGAATCCTGGGTCGCCTGGGGCAGGGCGGAATAGTCGCCGCGATTGCCGACATCGGCCTCTTCCGGAGACGTGCCGTCCTGGCCGTCGGCGCCAGACGCATTGGGGTCGGGCCCGCCAGTGTTCGGATCAAGGGGTGCCGCCGCCGGTGCGGTGCCGGCGAGCTGGGCATCCAGCGCCGCGTTCATGCAGCCATAGAACTCCTTGTCCTGCAGCGGGCTGTCCGGGAAGCGGGTGCCGCATTCATCCTGTTTTGCCTGGGGCAGGGCGGAATAGTCGCCGCGATTGCCGATATCGGCCTCTTCGGGTGACGTACCCGCCTGGCCATCGGCGCCAGACGCATTGGGGTCGGGCCCGCCGATGCCTTGAGCGACGCAGGTATCATAGGCAGGCGTGTTCTCGCCGTGAGTGAGCGCGCAGGACTGATAGAGCCCGTTCGGGACCGGCGAGCCGTCCGGCATCGTCGGTACACCGGCGGGCGATGGACCGGAGCCGGTTGCAGCAGCAGCCTGGCGAAGCCCCTCGTCGGCACAATCCCAGAACGCCTTCTCGTTGTTGTAAGCGGGCGAGTTGGGGTCGAGATTGGCGCTTTCGCAGATCGCCCAGTAGGCGTTGGGAACCCCGCTGTAGTCCTTGCTCTCGCGTGGATCCTGAGGGGCGAGTGTCCAGTCCGCCGCCTGGTTCGCAGTTCCGCTGTTCTGGTTCTGCCCGGACGCTGCTGCAGCAGGAGCCTGGCGAAGCCCCTCGTCGGCGCAATCCCAATAGGCCTTCTCGTTGTTGTAAGCGGGCGAGTTGGGGTCGAGATTGGCGCTTTCGCAGACCGCCCAGTAGGCGTTGGGGACCCCGCTGTAGTCCTTGCTTTCGCGTGGATCCTGGGGTGCGAGCGTCCAGTCCGCCGCCTGGACCGGAGTGCCGCTCCGCTGGTTGCTTGAGGCGCTGTTGCCGGGTGCCGGCGCACAGCCCGGCATCATCACGTTGTCCTGTCGGACATAGGTGTCCTGACCGGAACGGAAGCCGACCACCTTGCCGCCCCTGACGTCAAGCCGGAACGGCCGCAATTGCCCGGACTGGGGAACAAGCTCGGACCTGTTCCAGTCCGGGGTGAGCGGGATGCTGCCGCCGCAAAACACCTGCCAGGTCAACGCGCCGGTCTGGTCGTTGAGGAAGATATTGCCCGAAGACCCGGTCTGGCTGGTGTAGGTGCCGGCCACAAGCTGGCTGTTGCCGGTTCCCGCGCTCGGCGCATTCTGGAAGGTGGGCACCGGATCCTGCAAGGCCACGACAAGTTCGAAGGAGCTCCTGCCGCCGGTAGAGCCGACGACGATCTGGTAGTCGCCGTTCACCGGCAGTTGGCCTTCGAAGGAACTCGCATATTCGCTGTCGCCGGCGCCGGGAAGGGTCCTGCCGCCCTTGACCGCGTTGTTGATGTAGATTTCGAAGGCCGCGTTCTGCGTATCGGAGAACAATTCGGCATTCAGCTTCTGTCCCTTGGCGCCGCGTACCGTGAAGAGCGCCAGCTGGTTCTGGTTCAATTCGTGCATGAACGAGAGGCCGCCGGTGTCCGGGGTCACGTTGAGCCTTTGGCGGAAAATG
>JAHJUC010000087.1 GCA_018829385.1 Alphaproteobacteria bacterium | reverse complement strand
GTGATGTGGGGATGGCGGGTGCTGTCGAGCCGCGAACCCTTCACCGGCGGCGCCAGCGAAAGCGACAGCTCGGTCGAAAAGATCATGATCTTCCTGACCGACGGCCAGAACTCGTTCGGCAATCTGAACAATGATCTGGGTTCGGGCTACACCAGCATGGGCTATCTCGTCGACGGGCGGCTGGACAATCTCACCGCGGCCTCGACCGGCCAGACCAACAAAGCCCTGGACAAGAAGACGCTGGCCGCCTGCACCAATGCGAAGGACGACGGCATCGAGATCTTCACGATCCGGCTGGAGGAACCCGACGCCGGCACCGGGACATTGCTCTCGGAGTGCGCGTCGAGCAAGAGCCACTATTTCGACGCCCCCTCGCGCAGCCAGCTGGCGCCGATCTTTGACGCCATCAAGAAGGGCGTGGTCAAGCTCAGGCTCACATCCTGAGACCAACCCGTCGAGGTCACTCCCGCGAATTGAAAAGGGGCCGGGATCAGCTGACATGATCCCGGCCCCTATTGACAAGAGCGCCCCACACATGGCGGGAGCGCGTGAACAGGAAAACCGGGCGGGCGCGCCGCGTGCGGTGGCGTCAACCCTGCGCCCACCCGGATAAACCGCAGGTCGTTAGGCTTCCCCGGCGGTTTTGGAGTTCAGAACGAAGACGTTGTCGCTTCGCTCCGAGAACGCGAGTTTCATTTTCAGCCGCAACAGGGCCTCAAGGTTCGAGTCCGACACCCTGGAGGGTTCTTCTCCCTCCCAATCGAGCGCGGTCTGCAATACGGCCATGTTGATCAGGCGGCTCAGATCGCCGAGCTTGAGGCGGTCGGCCTCCTCCCGGCAGGTAACTAGAGTGCGAATGATCCAGGCATAGGAACCGGCGTCGGATGTCATCGATGGTCCCCCTTCACGCCTGCCAGCCATGGGCGTCGGGCTGCCGCAGCGCCGATGCCTCGAGTGGTCCCGGCGTATGCCAAGCGCCTTCAGGCCGGATCAGCCGATAGGGGTCATCCTTGAGCGACAGCGCGGTCGGCGACGGCTCGATGTCGTCCACCATCTCGACAAAGACGTGATCGGAGAAGGCGAACGGGGCGCCGTTCTCCTTGAGCTTGAAACCGAAGTGCTGCCAGAAACCGAGGTAATCCTGCCGGGCATGGCCGTAGATGCGCCGGAAGCCCTTTTCCCGGCACAGGGCGACACTGGCCCGCACCAGCTGGAACGCGGTCCGCGAGGTGCGGAACTCCCTGCGCACGGCAAGACGCTCCAGCTTGGCAAAATCGCCGAAAAACCGCAACCGCATGCAGCCGGCAGGCTCGTTGTCGACGAGCGCCAGGAGATGGGTGGCGGCAAGATCGTTGCCGTCGAACTCTTCGTCATAGGGACAGGCCTGCTCACCGATATAGACTGCGGAGCGGACGGCGGCAACGCGCATCATGTCTTCGAAGCCGTTGACCACCCGGATCCCGGTCGGACGCAGCACGGGGTCGTAGGTGGCATAGCTCGGCTGGCGCGACGCCAGCGTGTCGGGCCGGCGCGGGATCATGTAGAAATCCTCACGGAGCTGGCCTTCGTGCCAGACCCCCTGCTCAAATCCGCGCCGAACCATGGCGCGATGACCGCGCAGGGTGAACGAGGTGGAAATGATGTCGGCCTGGGCGTAGTGGGGAGAATCAAACCGGTCCATCACCCGGTTGATGCCGGCGGCCAGAACGCCCGGCGTGAAGCTTGCCCAGACATAGATCGCGGCGGGGCGTTCATGCTGGCTGACCAGGTACTCGTTCTGCGGATCGAGCAGGTTCAGCGAGCCGTCCAGCAGCGCCGAGCGGCCTGCTTCGTTGAGCAGCAGGGCGGACATGAAGCCTTCCGGCCGGGCCCTGCCGCGGCGGGTGAACAGCCACACCGCGTCGGCGTTCTTCTCCGCGACGCGAATAACCGTTTCCGGTTCGGCCAGGCGACCGATGATCTTGCCGGCGGCTTCAAGCAGGCGCGGCACCTCGGCCTGTTCCAGCCGGTTGGTCACGCTGACCATGGCGGCGGCGCGATGCATGCGCTCGGCTTCCAGAGCCGCCTCGGCCGCCAATGCACTTGCATTTATGGATGAAAGACTATTTTGTGGTGTAGCTGACATGGCAGGGAACCCCTTCTTATCGGGATAACCTAGCCGCGCCGGTCCGATTTGACTTTGGCAAAGAATGTAACAGAGAGTTCCACCCATGGAACACCAATGGCGCAACGCCGATTGGAACAGCATCAGGGTTTTCCTGGCCGTGGCGAGACTGTGCAGTTTCCGCAAGGCATCGGACGAACTCGGCATGTCCGTCAACACGGCGCGGCGCACCATTTCCCGTCTCGAGGACCAGCTTGGCTATCTGCTCTTGTTTCGCGAAGCCGAGGGCGTGCGGCTGACCGACGAAGGGCGCAGGGTAGTGCTCGCGGCGCGCGATGTCGAAAGCTCGGTGTCCGACATGTGGCGCGTGGCGGCGATGGCCGAACGCGAAGCAACCGGACCGATCCGGCTCGCCATCACCGAGGGCCTGGGCAGTTTCTGGCTCACGCCGCGGATTGTCGACTACATGAACGAAACCGGCGCGCAGAACCGGATCGAACTGCAATGCGCCATGCGCTCGGTCGACGTGCTGCGCATGGAAGCCGACATTTCCGTTCAGCTGGAGATGCCCAACCGGCCCGAGCTGAAGGTCAAGCGGCTCGGCTACCTGCACCTGACCCCGTTTGCCAGCTCCTCCTATCTCGAGCATTTCGGGCGGCCGAAAAGTGTCGCCGACATGGTCAACCACCGCGTGGTCGAACAGCAGACCGACCAGCTGCGCGGCTATGAACTGGACAAGGTCTTCGGACCCAAGATCGCCGAGCGCATGGTGCGGATGAAGACCAATTTCTCGTCGGCGCATTACTGGGCCGTCGCCAAGGGCGCGGGCATCGGGCTGATGCCGAATTACGCCAGGGCCATCGGCGGCAATGTGGAACATGTCGATCTCGGCTTCGATTTCCGCGTCGAGATCTGGCTTGCGACGCATCCTGAAGTGGCCAAGAGTGCCAGGCACAGGGGATTCATCGATTTTCTGAGCGAGAGTTTCGACGACCGGAAATTCCCATGGTTCGGGGCCGAGACGATGAACCCAGCGGATATCGAGAAGCAGTTTTCGCGCGAGGACCTCAAGTCCTATTTCGAGGGGTTCACAGCCCGCTCATGACACTGCGCCGCCTCTCCCGACCTGCTCCGGAAATCGTGACCCTGGCAACCCAGGACGAGCACGACCGCATCGCCATGGTCATCATGCAACTGGAAATGGCCCTGGCCCTGGCCAGGACAAAAGGGCTTGCGCAACTGGAAGCGCATCTCGAGGCAGCAATCGCCGAAGCCCGAAGCCTGCATGACAGATTGCTGAACTAGAGCCAATCGTCCCGAATGGAAACCCCCGTCTTGCTGGAAGCGCCCTGGCTCACCGCACCTGGTCGAGCAGGCGTTTGCATTCCAGCAGGTCGTAGAGGGCTTCCTGCAGCAGCGCGCGATCATCCCGTTTCAGCCCGCCTGCCCCGCTCTCCGGCGCCTCCGCCTCCGGCTTTCCCGCGTCGCCGCCCAGCCCGAAAAACCGGCGGGTGGAGGGCAGTCTCGGCTTGCCGACCAGTTGATCCTCTTCCGCCGCGGGCGCCCGGGTTGCGGGCTGCTCTTCCATCATGGCGGCCGAGAGCGCTTCCACCGCGGCCATGTCGCCGCTGCCTATGGCAATGACGAACTTGTTGCCGTTCTGCTTGAGCAGCTTCTGGACGCCCTTGATCGTGTAGCCCTGATCATAGAGAAGGATCCGGATCCCCTTGAGCAGTTCGATATCGTCGGGACGGTAATAGCGCCGGCCGCCGCCGCGCTTCATCGGCTTGATCTGGGTGAACCTGGTTTCCCAGAACCGCAACACGTGCTGCGGCAGATCCAGATCTTCCGCCACTTCGGAAATCGTCCGGAACGCGTCAGGGCTCTTGTCCATTGGGCCACTCCGATCTCAAAAGCGCCGAACGCCCGGGCAAACGGGCAAAGGGCGCTGGAACTGCTGCAGTCTGATGCGCCCCACCCGCTTCGCCGATGGAACATCCGGGCGCTGTGCGGGTGCGTTGCATCCATGCCGCCACGAATCGCGGTCAGGCACCATCAAGCAAGCATCATTTCAAAGCTTTGCGGCAAGAATATCAAGTGCTGCTCCCGCCGGAACAGGCTTCCGCACAGGGTTTGCGCTTGTTTCGGCGTTCACCGCCGAGGCAGAAAGCCGCTCAGGGCCTGGCCTTGCCCTTGCGTGCAAGATGGCCCTTGAGAACACGGTTCTTGAGCACGTTGGATGCCTTGAAGGTCATCACGCGGCGCGGGCTGATCGGAACCTCTTCGCCCGTCTTGGGATTGCGTCCGATCCGTTCCTTCTTGTCGCGCACCTGGAATGTGGCGAACGAAGACAGCTTGACGCTGTCGCCCCGGACAATCGCGCCGCACACTTCATCTATGACCATCTCAACGAGTTCCGCTGATTCAGTTCGAGAAAGCCCGACTTTACGGAAAACAGCTTCCGCGAGATCGGCTCTGGTAATCGTTTTACCACTCATTTTTTCCAACCAAACTGGTCAGCTTCCCCGCCGCCCATAGATGCAGTCCGGTAACATTATGGATCATGTTCCTCAACGTCAAGCAACTCCCGCAAATGGCTTCGATTTCCCTCGTGGGCAGCAAAACAGCGGTGCGGAGATGGTTAATTTTTGTTGTGCTGGCGAGGCGACTACCAGCGCAGAAGCACCGAACCCCAGGTGAATCCGCCGCCCATGGCCTCCAGCAGAACCAGATCACCTTGCTTGATTCTGCCATCGGACGCGGCTTCGGCAAGGGCCAGCGGAATCGAGGCCGCTGAGGTATTGCCATGGTGATCGACCGTGACAACGACCTTGGAATCATCGATCCCGAGCTTGCGGGCCGAGGCGTCGATGATCCGGCGGTTTGCCTGGTGAGGCACGAACCAGTCGATATCCTCGGAGCCCATGCCGGTGGCGGCATAGGCCGCCTCTATCACATCGGTGATCATGCCGACCGCATGCTTGAACACTTCCCGGCCCTGCATGCGCAGATGGCCGACCGTACCGGTGGTCGAGGGGCCGCCATCGACATAGAGCTTGTCGCGATGCGCCCCGTCAGAGCGCAAATGCGCCGTCAGGACGCCGCGGTCAGCCGTCGTCCCCTCGCCTTCGGCGGCTTCCAGGACGATGGCGCCGGCGCCGTCGCCAAAAAGCACGCATGTGGTGCGGTCGTTCCAGTCGAGGATACGGGAGAAGGTCTCCGCGCCGATGACGAGGACGCGCCTGGCAAGCCCGGACTTGATGTAGCTGTCGGCCGTCGTCACGGCGAAAATGAACCCCGAACAGACCGCCTGGACATCAAAGGCCGCGCCGTGATGCATTCCCAGCCGGTTCTGGATGTTGACCGCCGTGGCGGGAAAGGTGTTGTCGGGCGTGGACGTCGCGCAAATGATGAGATCGATGTCGGCCGGCGTCATGTTGGCGCGCTCCAGCGCCTTGCGGGCAGCCATCTCGCCCAGGGAGGCGGTGGTCTCGCCCTCGCCGGCAATATGGCGCTGGCGAATGCCGGTTCGCTGAACGATCCATTCATCGCTGGTTTCAACAACGCCTTCAAGATCGCTGTTTTTCATGATGCGATCTGGGAGGTGGGCCCCGAAACCACGGACAACG
>JAHJUC010000613.1 GCA_018829385.1 Alphaproteobacteria bacterium | reverse complement strand
TTTGGTGGGCGTGCGCTCGAGCGGCAGCTGTTTGAGCTGGGCGCGGATTTCCTCGAGCGAGAATCCCATTTTCTGGGCGATCAGGATGAAGGACAGGCGCCTGATGTCGGAGCGGATGAACATGCGCTTTCCGCCCGGAGTCCGGCGTGCCGAGACCAGTCCCTCGTCGTCGTAGTAGCGGATCGCCGAGACAGCGAGACCGGTGCGGCTTGCCACTTCGCCAATGGTCAGAAGTCCCTGAGTGCGGATCTGCGGCATGATGAAAAAAACCTCTTGACCTCAAGTTCACTTGAGAAAGTAGCATGGTTTCCATCACAGGCAAGCAAGGCAAGATTCAGGAGGCTTTCATGACCAGATCCACGCTCGAACATGTCAATTTCACCGTCGCCGACGCGTCCGCCACGGCCAAATGGCTGTGCGATGTGTTTGGCTGGAAAATCCGCTGGCAGGGGCCTTCCATCAATGACGGGTGGTCGATCCATGTTGGAACCGATGACGACTATCTGGCGCTCTACACGCCGAAATCGACCCGGCCACGCGGCGGCAACGAGCGCGACGGCATCGGCAATCTCAACCATGTCGGCATCGTGGTCGACGATCTCGATGCGGCCGAGGCCAAGGTCAAGGCGCTTGGCTATCCGACCCACAGCCATGCCGACTACGAGCCGGGACGCCGGTTCTATTTCGATGACGAGAACGGCATCGAGTTCGAGGTGGTCAGCTATGACTGACGCGGTTTTCACCTACAGCCCAAACCGGCGATTGATCTCCCCGGCGACGATGGCGACGCTCATGGCGAGGTTGAGGCTGCGGCGGCCTTCGATCATCGGAATGGTCAGGCGCGCATCGGCTGCGTCATGGACCCTGTCGGGCACGCCGGCGCTTTCGCGGCCGAACAGCACCACGTCCTGGGCGGTGAGGGTGTGGTCCGCGCCATCAATATAGGGCGTGGCGGATTTCGTGGTCATCAGCACCAGCCGCCGGTTCCCGACCTGCCGCCAGGTCTCGAACTCCTCCCAGCCGTCGTGGCGGGTCAGCGTCGCCATCTCTATATAATCCATGCCGGCGCGCTTGAGCGCCCGGTCGGTCATGTCGAAGCCGGCCGGCCCGATGATGTGGACGCCGATGCCCAGGCAGGCGCCGAGCCTGAGGATGGAGCCGGTGTTGCCGGGAATGTCGGGCTGGTAAAGGGCGATCAGGGGTTTGGACATGGCGCCGGTTTCTGTGGTCATTTTATCACAATATCAAGCAAGGACAGGCTCGTGGCGGACAAAGCGGTTGCGGCGATCTGGCACATCAGCCGAATCTGGCCTAGAACAGACCATCTTCAACGCGAACCTGACGGAGGCTGTAATGCGCATCATCTATATCAGCTTTCCGATAGTGGCCATGGGCTACTGAACAGACAGGTCTTTCGCGGTTCCAGTTTTCATTTCCAGCTTTTGCGCCCTTGCTGACGGGCAAATGACGTTATCGCGTGATCCTGGCCTGCATTTCGATCCTGCCGGTGCATCGCATACGCGCCGCTTGCGGCACTTTTCAAGGAGACATCCATGTTTGGATGGTTTGAACGACGACTGAATCCCTATCCCGAGGCGGTTCCGACCGCACCGCCGGAAGGGCTGGTGGCCTTCTGCTGGCACTATTCGCGGGAAGCCGCCCCATGGCTGCTTGCGCTGTCCGTCGTGACCGCGCTGATTGCCATCGGCGAAGTCATGCTGTTCGGGTTCCTGGGCTCGATTGTCGACTGGCTGTCGAATACCGACCCGCAAGGATTCCTGCAGCGCGAATGGCTGCGGCTGGTGCTGATGGGCGCGGTGCTGCTTGTCGGCCTGCCGATAACGGTGATGCTGCATTCGCTGATTGTTCATCAGACGCTTCTGGGCAACTACCCGATGATCGCGCGCTGGCAGATGCACCGCTATCTCTTGCGCCAGAGCCTGAGCTTCTTTTCCAACGAGTTCGCCGGCCGGGTCGCCACCAAGGTGATGCAGACATCGCTGTCGATCCGGGAATCGGTGATGAAGCTGCTCGACGTGTTCGTCTTTGTTTCGGTTTATTTCATTGCCATGATCGGCATGGTGGCGAGCGCCGAGTTGCGGCTGGTGCTGCCGCTGCTGGTTTGGCTCGCGGTCTATATCGGCCTGATCATGCATTTCGTGCCGAAGCTCAAGCGGATTTCCGCCGACCAGGCCGACGCGCGTTCGGCGATGACGGGCCGGGTGGTCGACAGCTACACCAACATCTCGACGGTGAAGCTGTTTTCCCACGCGGGCCGCGAAGAGGCCTACGCGCAGGAGAGCATGGACATGTTCCTCGAGGCGGTGCACCGGCAGATGCGCCAGGTGACGCTGTTTGAATCGCTGGTCTACTTCAACAATTGCGTCCTGGTGTTCGTGGTTTCCGCGATGTCGATCGGGTTCTGGTTGACAGGCATCGTCTCGGTGGGCTCCATCGCCGTCGTCATCGGGCTTTCGCTCAGGATCAACGGCATGTCGCAGTGGATTATGTGGGAGGTCTCGGGCTTTTTCGAAAACATCGGCGTGGTCCAGGACGGCATGGACATGATGGTCAAGCCGCATGATGTGGTCGACCGGCCCGGCGCCGGCGAGATCGTCGCCAGGAAGGGCGCGATCGAGTTCGAGAATGTCCGCTTTCATTACGGCAAGCAGAGCGGCGTGATCGAGAACCTGTCGCTGAAGATCGCGCCCGGCGAGAAGATCGGGCTGGTCGGCCGCTCCGGCGCGGGCAAGACGACGCTCGTCAACCTGCTGCTCAGGTTCTACAATCTGGAATCGGGCCGGGTGCTGATTGATGGGCATGACGTTTCCCAGGTCAGCCAGGACAGCCTGCGCGGCCAGGTGGGGATGGTCAGCCAGGATACCTCGCTGCTGCACCGTTCGGTGCGCGACAACATCGCCTATGGAAAGCCCGAGGCAACCGAGGCCGAAATCCTGGAGGCGGTGCGCAAGGCCAACGCGCTCGAATTCATCGAGGGGCTGGAGGATCTTGCCGGTCGCACCGGGCTCGACGCCCATGTCGGCGAGCGCGGCGTGAAGCTCTCCGGCGGCCAGCGCCAGCGGATCGCGATTGCCCGGGTCTTCCTCAAGGACGCACCGATCCTGGTGCTTGACGAAGCCACGTCGGCGCTTGATTCCGAAGTCGAGGCGGCGATCCAGGAAAACCTGTTCGCGCTGATGGAGAACAAGACGGTGATCGCGATTGCGCACCGGCTGTCGACGATTGCGCAAATGGACCGGCTGGTGGTTCTCGATCACGGCGAGATCGTCGAAACCGGCACGCATGACGAGCTGATCAAGTCGGGCGGCATCTATGCCGATCTGTGGTCGCGGCAATCGGGCGGCTTCATCGATGTGGACGCTGGCGCCACGGCGGCGGAATAGGGAGCGTGGTGATATTGCCAAACCCCGCGCCCGCTCTATTGTGTCGCCCATGATCTTCAGACCCCTGCTTGACCTTTTCGAAGGCTGGATTGATCCGTTTGTCCGGCGTTCGAGCTACCGGCCGCCGAAGTCGACGCGCTCGTTCCTGTGGCACTATGTCGGGCAGGCGAAGGGCGCGTTTGCGGCGATGCTGGCGCTTGGCGGCCTGGTGGCGTTGCTCGAGGCGGCGCTGTTCTATTTCGTCGGGCAACTGGTCGACGTTCTCGATGCCTCGGAACCGGCCGCGGGCTGGGACGGGCTGATCGGGGAACACGGCGCGACGCTCGCCTTCATGCTGTTCGTGGTGGTGGTGGCGCGGTTCGCGGTGGTGACGATTGCCGCGCTGGTCGAGGAACAGGCGGTGGTGCCGGGGTTCTTCAACCTGGTGCGCTGGCAGGCCTATTCGCACGTTTCGCGGCAGAATCTGGGCTTCTTCCAGAACGACTTCGCCGGCCGCATCGTCACCAAGGTCTGGTCGGCGGGCCAGGCCACCGGCGACTTCATGGTGTCGCTGCTGCAGGTGGTCTGGTTCATCATGATCTATACCGTCACCACCATGGCGCTGGTGGCGCAACTCGACTGGCGGCTGTCGGCGCTGGTGCTGGCATGGATCGTGGTCTTCGGCTTC
This sequence comes from Alphaproteobacteria bacterium, assembly GCA_018829385.1. Taxonomy (GTDB): domain Bacteria; phylum Pseudomonadota; class Alphaproteobacteria; order Rhizobiales; family Rhizobiaceae; genus Hoeflea. Next base: position 220 of record JAHJUC010000613.1, on the reverse strand, counting down.
CTGGCGCGGTTCTTCGTGCCGCGCATCCGCCGCCATGCGAGGGCCAGCGCCGAAGCCTCCGCCATGCTGACCGGGCGCTTCACCGACAGCTATTCCAATATCCAGACGCTCAAGCTCTATGCCCGGGATGCGGACAATGACCGCTACATCCGCGAGGGTTTCGACCAGTTCATCGCCACGATCATGCCGTTCACGCGGCACCTGACCGGGGTTCGGGCGT
>JAHJUC010000612.1 GCA_018829385.1 Alphaproteobacteria bacterium | reverse complement strand
GTCCTCGCCCGGACGGTAGCCGGCCTTTTCGATCGACTTCATGATGAAGTCGAGCGCGTGCGGCGCACTCTTGAGATCGGGCGCAAAACCGCCCTCGTCGCCGACATTGGTGTTGTGGCCGCCGGCGGCCAGTTCCTTCTTGAGGGTGTGGAAGACCTCCGAACCCATCCGCACCGCGTCGCGCAGCGTGTCGGCGCCGACCGGCATGATCATGAACTCCTGGAAGTCGATCGGGTTGTCGGCGTGCGCGCCGCCATTGATGATGTTCATCATCGGCACCGGCAACAGCCGCGCATTCGCGCCGCCGACATAGCGGTAAAGCGGCAGGCCGCTCGATTGCGCGGCGGCGCGGGCGGCGGCGAGCGAGACGCCGAGAATGGCATTGGCGCCGAGCTTGGACTTGTTGGCGGTTCCGTCGAGCCCGATCATCGCCTTGTCGAGCGCGATCTGGCCTTCGGCATCCATGCCGCAGATCGCATCCCGCAGCGCGCCGTTGACGGCGGCGACGGCCTTCTCGACGCCCTTGCCGAGATAGCGGCTGCCGCCATCGCGCAGCTCGACGGCCTCATGCGCACCGGTGGAGGCGCCCGACGGCACCATCGCGCGGCCCATGGAGCCGTCTTCGAGATGCACATCGACTTCCACGGTGGGGTTGCCGCGGCTGTCGAGGACTTCCCGTCCGACAATATCGATAATGGCGGTCATGGTCTGCTTCCTTCTTAAGGTAGGGCCTGGCTTAAGGTAGGGCCTGGGATTGAAGTGCCGCCCGGCGGCGTTGCGCCGTCTTACCGCACTGCGCCGAAAAATCAATTGCAGCTCTCCGCCGGCGGGCGGGGAAACACCGGGCAAATAATGCGAGGATCAGTCCGCCACCCTGATAAGGGGAAGAATGGCAATCGCGATGCGACGCCCTGCAGCAATCACACAGGAACGCGACAGTTTTTTGCTCACTCCGCTAAATTTAATAAAGGTTGTATCAATTCCGTTAATTAATTAGTTTCACCTAAACCACCCTATAATTTGATGGATTTTTGCCATTCGACGGCGCGATCTCCCTAAATCCTGGAAAACCGGGACGGATTCACGGAGAGAAGTGGCATTTTCAGGCGCCTGCGCCACAGAATGGCATACAACTTAAGTGCGAGATATTGGATCCAATCCTTAATACCTAATTTACAATTAAGTAATCGCTTAATCCTATATGTTGCGCGACCAAACGGTAAAATTGCCGCGCGCAAAGCGGCTGTTTGCATGGTGCAGAACCGTTCTCGAAAATGCTTTCGCCCGACCGGGCTACCTCTGTGGAGCATCTACATGCACATGAATATCGGACGCAGTCTCATTGTCTTCGGGATCACGGTTTCACTCGGCATCATCGGAGCCCTCGGGCTCGAGGAATATGCAAAGAATGAGCTGAAGGTGAACGGCCCGGTCTATCACGAGATCATCAATGGCAAGGACCTGATTGCCGATATCCTGCCACCGCCGCTCTATGTGGTTGAATCCTACATGCTTGCCAACGAGATGATGGCGCACCCCGCCCTGGTGGAGAAGAACAGCGCACGGATCGAGGTCCTCAAGGGGCTTTACGAGGAACGCCGGTCGTTCTGGAAGAATTCCGATCTCGAACCGGGTCTGAACGCCAAGCTGCAGGACGATGTTCTGGTCAAGGGCGACGTCTACTGGGCGGTGCTGCAGGACAGTTTCCTTCCGGCCAAGACTGCCGGTGATTACGGCGCGTCGCTGAAGGCCGCCGCCGACCTCCATTCTGCTTTTCATACCCATGACGCGGCGGTCAACGAACTGGTGGCGCAATCGACCGCATTTCTCGAGTCCGCCGAGGCAAGGGCCGAGGCCGCGGACGCCATGTTGTCCATATTGACGAAGGTGGCGGCCATCGCGTCGCTGCTCCTGTTCATCGGCGGCCTTTATGTCTTCCGCCGCCGAGCCATTGTCCCGCTCACGGCGATGAAGGACTACATGGGCTTGCTGGCAGCGGGCGACTATTCCAATGAGGTTCCCTACGCCCAACGGAACGACGAGATCGGGGAGATGGCGCAATCGGTTGCCTACTTCCGCCAGGGCGAAATCGAGCGGAAGGATGCCCGGGCGAAATCCGCGGCCGAACAGGCGGAGATCAAGCGCCTGGAAGAAGAAGCCGCCGAGCGTCAGGCCGCCGAGGATGCCGAACGCGTCCGGGTCATCGAGGCGCTGACCAGCGGGCTCGAGAATCTGTCGTCGGGCAACCTTGCCTACCGCATCAACACCACCTTCGCGCCGGCCTACGAGAAACTGCGCACCGAGTTCAATTCGGCGGTCGGTTCCTTGAGCGAAACCATCGACGAGATTTCCGCGACCACCGAATCCGTTCGCCTGGCGTCTTCCGAAATTGGCTCGTCGGCCGATGACCTGTCCAAGCGCACGGAGCAGCAGGCGGCCTCGCTCGAGGAAACCGCGGCGGCGCTCGACGAGATCACCTCGACGGTGAAAAGTTCGTCGCAGCGCGCCGAGGAAGCCAGCCACATGGTGGCCACAGCCAAGACCGGCGCCGAGAAATCCGGCGCCGTGGTCAAGAACGCGATCTCGGCCATGGAGCGGATCGAGGAATCGTCGAAGCAGATCAGCCAGATCATCTCGGTGATCGACGACATCGCCTTCCAGACCAACCTGCTGGCGCTCAATGCCGGGGTGGAAGCGGCGCGCGCCGGCGAAGCCGGCAAGGGTTTCGCCGTCGTTGCCCAGGAGGTGCGCGAGCTGGCCGGTCGCTCGGCCACGGCTGCGAAGGAAATCAAGACGCTGATCGACACTTCCTCGACCCAGGTCGGCACCGGCGTGACGCTGGTCAACCAGACCGGCACGGCGCTCGGCGAGATCGAAAGCCAGGTCGGCAGGATCAACGACCTGATCCAGTCGATCGTCACCGGCGCGCGCGAGCAATCGACCGCGCTGGCCGAGATCAACTCCGCGGTCAACCAGATGGACCAGGTGACGCAGCAGAACGCGGCGATGGTCGAGGAAACCAACGCGGCAACGCAGGGCCTCTCCAGCGAGGCGGTCAAGCTCGAGAGCCTGATGCGGCGTTTCAACACCGGCGGCAATGGCCGCCGTGGAGCACCGGCCGCAGCCACGGCGGCATCCCGGCCGGCGAAGTCCCCGGCCCGGGCGCTGGGCGCCAAGATCGCCTCCGCTTTCGGCGCGGCCCGCAAGGAAGAGAGCTGGAGCGAGTTCTGAACCCATCAGCAATGATGACACGCGAAAGGCCGCCGGGGATAAACCGGCGGCCTTTTTGTTTTCAGCTTTGCATCAGTGCGAGATGGCGGATCAGCGCTTGGCCACCGCGTCGAACGCCATCAGGGTTTCGAGAAGCCGCGGCAGGTCCTTGAGCGGGATCATGTTGGGGCCGTCGGACGAGGTGGAATTGTCGGGATCCTCGTGCGTCTCGATGAAGACACCGGCAATGCCGACGGCGACGGCGGCGCGGGCCAGCGTCTCGACGAAACGGCGCTCGCCGCCCGAAGTTGTCCCCTGCCCGCCGGGCTGCTGCACCGAATGGGTGGCGTCGAAGATCACCGGCGCGCCCATGTCGGCCATGATCGGCAGGGCGCGCATGTCGCTGACCAGCGTGTTGTAGCCGAAGGAGGCGCCGCGCTCGGTCAAAAGC
>JAHJUC010000611.1 GCA_018829385.1 Alphaproteobacteria bacterium | reverse complement strand
TTCAGGGTGGGCGGCGAGGTGGACCGGGGCCGCAAGCCCTACCGTGTTTGCCGCATTTCTCCCTTTCTCGGCGATCTCGAAACTGCTGATGAGGGGGCGGAAGTCGACAGGAAGGCGCTGCTCGAAAGCTTCAAGGCCTATTTGGAAGCCAACGATCTGGAAGCCGACTGGAATTCCGTCGAGCGGGCGAGCACCGAGACGCTGGTCAACTCGCTGTCGATGATGTCGCCCTATGGACCTGCGGAAAAGCAGGCTCTGCTCGAGGCCGACAATCTCAGGGTCCGGGCGGAAACGCTGATTGCGATCACCGAGATTGCCCTGGCGCGCGATTCGGACGATTATGGACGCGTTCTGCAATAGGCGCGTTTTGCACAGATGACCAACCAGAGCCAGCCGGCCAAGATTTCCCGATCGAGGGGCGCCGTCGACGTCAAGATGCTCGAGCTTCTGGTGTGCCCGCTGACCTATGGTCCGCTGGAATTCGACGCGGAGAAGGAAGAGCTGATCTCGGCCCGCGCCCGCCTTGCCTATCCGGTGCGTGACGGGATTCCGATCATGCTGGTCTCCGAGGCAAGGCAACTCCCCGAAGAGGATTGAGCCTGGAAGGCAATCGATCGGTGACGGACCGATGCTTGACGGGCAACCCCTGACAGCGCCATTATAAGTCAGTCGACCAAATCCGAAAGGCGGGCCTGTGGCGAAAAAGGGCGATCAACGACGCGAAGCGATCGTGGCGGCCGCGGCGCGGCTGTTCTGGGTCAACGGGTTTTCCGCAACCAGCATTGCCGACATTGCCCGCGACGCCCAAGTGCCGCAGGGCAACATGTTCTACTATTTCCGCACCAAGGCGGACCTGGCGCTGGCGGTGGCCGATGTTTTCGTCAGCGAAACCCAATCGCTGATCCTTGAGGCGGAAGCCGCGTCGCCGGATCCGCGCGAGCGCATCCGGTTCCTGCTGCAGCGGCTTGCGCAATCCAACCGCAGCAGGGTCGACAATGGCTGCCCGATCGCTGCCGCGGTGCGGGATTTTCGCCGCTCGGCTGCGGAAGCATCGGCCCGGGCCGGTCAGAGTTTCGAGCTGCTCGTCAGTTTCATCGCCCGGGAGCTGCAGAAAACCGGCCCCCGGCCATCCATCGCCATGGCCCGTGCCCGCGCCGTTGTCATCGAATGGCAAGGCGGCATTGCGCTGGCGCATGCATTCAACGACATGACCGTGCTGATGGAAAGCCTGCGCCGCGCCGAACACAGCCTGCAGATCGCGCCGCAATCAGCGATGTGAAGATCGCTGAAGCGGCCGCTCGGTCAGGAAGGGATCGCGCGGTCAGATTGTCTCGCCGCGCAGCAACCGCGGGCCCGAGGCATCGGGGATGCCGGCGGCCTGGTTGATGAAATAGCGCTTCATCGCCGGCATGCGGTCGACCAGGCTCAGGCCGAAATCCCGGACCAGCCGCAGCGGCGTGATGTCGTTGGAGAACATCCGGGTCAGGATGTCGCTCGTCACCCCCATGCGCACAGTGTCAAAGCGGCGCCAGGTCTGGTAGCGCTCGAGCACCGTCAGCGAACCGATATCCAGCCCGAGCCGGTTTGCCTCGACGACCGTTTCGGCCAGGGCGGCGACATCGCGGAAGCCAAGATTGAGGCCCTGGCCGGCAACCGGATGAATGCCGTGCGCGGCGTCGCCGGCAAGCGCCAGCCGTGGCCGGACGAATTCCCGCGCCAGCGTCAGGCCGAGTGGAAAGGCCCGGCGTCCGCCCTCGACCGTCAGTGTGCCGAGATGATGGCCGAATCGGCGCTCGAGCTCGGCCTCGAAGACAAAATCGTCCTCGGCTACGAGGCGGTTGGCGTCCTCGGTCCGCTCGGTCCAGACCAGCGAGGACCGGTTTCCGGTCAGCGGCAGGATGGCGAAGGGGCCCGAGGGCAGGAAATGCTCCTCGGCGCGGCCGTTATGCGGCCGTTCATGGGCGACGGTGGTAACAATGCCCGATTGCCCATATTCCCAGCGCTGGGTCTTGATGCCGGCCATATCGCGCAGGCTGGATTTGACGCCGTCGGCGGCGATCACGAGCCTGGCGGTGAATGCCCGGCCATCGGCGGTTTCGACCCGGGCGTCTCGCTCGGTGATGTCGAGCGCCGATGCGGCGGCTGACTGGTGGATCGGGATGCCGATCTCTGCCGCCTTGTCGCGAAGCGCCGCAACCATGGCGACATTCGGCGCCATGTGGGCAAAGGGCTCGCCGTCCTCGATCGAGCCGCCAAAGGTCAGGAACACCGGGCGAACCGGATCGGAGGTGCGCGAATCGGTGACGACCATGTCGCTGATCGGCTGCGCCTCGGGTTCGATCGCCCCCCAGACGCCGAGCGTCGTCAGCAGGCGCCTGGCGCCGGCGGCGATGGCCGAAGCGCGCTGGTCCTTGCGCCAGACTTCCGCCGGGGCGGCGTCGATGACGGCGATATCGAGCGACGGGCCGGCGAGCTTGAGCGCCACGGCCGCGGAAAGGCCGACATATCCGCCGCCGCACACCAGGATATCGAGGGTCTGGGTCGTCATCGCATCTTCCTTCTCACAACCGGTCACGGTTTGCATTCCTGGACCGCGTCACCGAAGCTTACGCACCGCAAGGGGCAGTTGTGGTCTTTGCAGCGCCGTTCTGACACCGTATACCGCATTGTCATCCCTCAGCCCACCTCTGCGAGAAAACCAAAATGTCGCGCACCGCTCCCACCGCCATGGAACAATTGCTCACCAGCCTCGATATCGAGCGGCTCGAGCAGGACCTGTTTCGCGGAACCAGCCCGCAGGTCGGCTGGCAGCGCGTCTTTGGCGGCCAGGTGATCGGCCAGGCGCTGGTCGCGGCGCAGCGGACGATCGCGCCGGACCGGCCGGTGCATTCGCTGCACGCCTATTTCATGCGGCCGGGCGATCCGGCCGCGCCGATTATCTACGAGGTCGACCGGATCCGCGACGGCCTGAGCTTTGCGACGCGCTCGGTAGTGGCGATCCAGCATGGCAAGGCGATCTTCTCGCTGTCGGCTTCCTTCCAGAAGGTCGAGGAGGGGCTCGAGTACCAGGACCCGATTCCGGATGTGGCCCAGCCGCAGGACCTGCCGGGCAAGGAGGAGATGCGGGAAGCCTTCCTCGCCGGCGCGCCCGATCACATCCGCAACTACTGGGAGCGCGAGCGGCCGATCGAGGTCCGGCCGCTGTCGCTGGAACACTATATTTCCGACCAGAAGCTCGCGCCGCAGCAGAAGGTCTGGGTCAGGACCACCGGCCCGGTGCCCGACGATCACATCATCCAGGCGGCGATTCTCGCATACCTGTCGGACATGACGCTTCTCGACACGGCGCTGTTCGCGCATGGCCGCTCGGTGTTCGACCGCGATCTGCAGGTCGCCAGCCTTGACCACGCAATGTGGTTTCACCGGCCCTCGAAACTGGATGACTGGCTGCTCTACAGCATGGATTCGCCCAACACCAACGGCGCACGCGGCTTCACCCGCGGCAGTCTTTACCAGCGCGACGGCAGGCTGATTGCCTCTGTTGCGCAGGAAGGTTTGATTCGAGATCGGGCAAAAGCCTAAATTATAGGCATACATTAACATTTGCCTAATAATTGATCTTCTGCCGTGGTGCGTGCTGCGCGGCAGAATCGATCCTGTGAGTATTAAATCATAATATCAATGGGTTGGCCTGTTTTTTCGAAACTGGCACGGCATTTGATTCCCTTGGGGTCAGGCGGGTAAACCAACGCGTGTTGGGGGACCTGTCATGAGAGGCGGC
>JAHJUC010000610.1 GCA_018829385.1 Alphaproteobacteria bacterium | reverse complement strand
ATGATGATCTGGAAATCATTCGCGCCCGTCGCCGTCCCCATAATCGTTTCGGCTTCGCCCTTCAGCTTTGCGCATTGCGATACCCTGGTCGGTTGCTCGCGCCAGGCGAGGTTATTTCTGCGGCCTTGTCACGATTTTTGGTGTCACTTAGCACTTAAAGATGATAATCTGATCTTCCTTATTTCAATGACTTAGCTTTGCCCCTAAATGTGAGAATTGGCACTTAAATTAACAATGGAGACTGGACTTTAGCCCTTAATTCGATAATTGTGGCTCCGATTTTGTCGGGTTCTCATTGTGACCGAACCACTTCCAGACGAGATAGACGACGCCGTGTGGGCAGAAGCCTGTCGCCGTGCGGCTGCGATCCGCAGATTCCTGGAATCCAGTTCCGGTGAGTCAACAGTGGCCGCTATTGCCGATCTTGCCTCCGAACTGCAGGTCAGCCAAGCGACGACCTACCGTTTGCTGAGGCGGTTTCGGGCGGACGGAACTGTCATGTCGCTCGTTGAGACCAAGCGCGGACGCCCGACGGGCCATCGCGCTTTGGATGCTCGGCGCGAGGAGATCATCGAGAAGGCAATCCGCACGTACTATCTGAAACCGACCCGGCCACCGGTCTCGCAGCTGGTGCGGGACATTGAAACGGATTGCGCTTCGGCAGGATTGAAGTCGCCGCATCGCCGAACGATCGAGCGGCGGCTGGGCGACCTGGACCTGCGCCACCGGGCGCAGCGTCGGGGCGAAACGCGGACCGTAAAAGCAACGACGGCGGTCCCGGGAACACTGAGCACCTCCCGACCCCTCGAGATTGTTCAGATCGATCACACGAAGGCCGACATCTTTGTCGTCGATGAGGAAACCCGCGAACCAATCGGACGACCGTGGCTGACCCTGGCCATGGATGTCTTTAGCCGTATGGTGACGGGCTTCTACTTGACCATGGATGCGCCATCCCGGCTTTCGACGAGCCTATGCCTGCTGCATTCGGTCTATGACAAGACGGCCTGGCTCAAAGCGCGCGAGATCGAAGAGCCCTGGCCCGTGGCCGGCCTTCCCGACCGGGTGCATGTGGACAATGGCGCGGATTTCCGGAGTCGCGCGTTCAAACGTGGCTGCGAGAATGCAGGCATTGCGATCGACTGGCGACCGCCGGGTACGCCGCGCTTCGGCGGACATATCGAGCGTTTGATCGGCACCCAGATGGGACGGCTGCACCTGTTGCCCGGTACGACCTTCAGCAACGCTCAGGACCTCGCGGAGTATGATTCAAGAAAACATGCGGCGCTGACCCTGCGCGAGTTGGAGCGCTATATCGCCCTCGACATTGTCGGGTCCTATCATCAATCCATCCACAGCTCGCTGAGCCGCCCTCCCCTCGCCGTCTGGTGGGACCATGAAGGCGAGATCCCTCTGCGGCTGCCTGAGGATCGATTGCAGTTCTGGGTCTCTTTCCTGCCGGAGCAGGAACGGACCTTGCGTCCAACCGGCATTCACCTGTTCGATCTGCGCTACTGGTCAGCCGCACTCAGCGCCGATGTCGGCCGGACTGAGCGGCGGCTTCTCGTGAAGTATGATCCGCGTGATATGTCGCGTGTGTTCGTGCGGCGGCCCTCAGGCAACTTCGTCGAAGCCCGCTACGCGGACCTGACCCTGGCACCCATTTCCCTGCACGAGGCTTTGACGGCGCGTCGCACCCTGCGTGAGAAAGGGCGGCGTGAAGTCGATAGCCGCGCGGTTGTGAGGACCGCACTCGAACAGCGGAAGTTGGTTGATGAGGCCGTAAACAGAACCGCTGCCGTGCGGCGCGGCAAAGCTCAGCCGAGGCGTGCCGACGACCTCCGGGATACGGGCACGCTCCGTGGTGTCGACTCCAGCAAACCGGTGCCTTTTGTTGAGGACACCGAATGAGCTGGAGCCATAATGACGAACGATCACCCTCATCTTACCGCCGACGCGGCAGCCCTGCTGTCTGAACCCCAGGCGGGACGCATTCGCGCCATCAGGTCCCGCCGTTGGGTTCTCTACCCTCGCGCAAAGCAAGCCCTCGATCGCCTCGAGGCGCTCCTTGATCATCCGAGAGGTTCCCGCATGCCGTCTGTCGCGATCTATGGCGACAGCGGGATGGGCAAGACCATGATCATGCAACGCTTCCGCGATCAGCATCCGCCACATCTTGATCGCCGTACCGGGATTCTGAAGACACCGGTCCTGGCCATGGAAATGGTTAGCCGCCCCGGCGAGCGGCGCTTCTATGGTGAACTGCTTTCCCTCCTCGGCGCACCCCAGGCACCGCGGGCCGATATTGCTCAGATGGAACAGGCGACGCTGCGGATTATGAAGGCAATCGGCACCCAGGTTCTGGTCATCGACGAGGTCCACAACATCCTCGCCGGGACCTATCGAGAGCAACGTATCGTGCTCAACATGCTGCGCTTTCTCAGCAATCGGCTCCAAATCTCACTGGTCTGCTTCGGCGTGAACGACGCCCGGGAAGCCATCGGCGGTGACGTTCAACTTGCGCGACGCTTCGAGCAACTCACCCTGAACCGTTGGGCCGCCAACGAAGACTTCGAGACGCTGATCGCGTCGATCCTGCGCAATACGCCATTGCGGCGACCCTCTGTGCTGACGCCGAAATCCCTGCGGCGCATTCTGCAGATTACGGACGGTATCACGGCGAACATCTTCCAGATGCTGGGCAGTCTTGCGATCGAGGCTATCGAGAGCGGGACCGAACACATCACCGACGGCGCCGTCGAGGCTTGGGTGCCTGCATTTGATGCCGAAGCGGTCTTCGCATGACGGGACCCCTGCCCGTCACCTTGCCACCTCTGCGCGGCGAAGTCCTGTCATCCTGGATCAGTCGCCACGCGGACTTCTATGGCGTCACGCCGTTGACCATGTTGCGCCATGGATTGCCGGATGCGACATCCCTTGAGGCAATCGATTTTTCCCTGACCAACGCCCAAGCGAACCGGATTGCGGGGATGTTCGGTGTCAGCCCGCAACTTGTACGCAGCCTGAGCTTCGCGGGTGCCCCCAAAGCGGCTCACCGGTTCATCGCCAAGAGTCCAATGCAGCGTTGCGGGCGGTGCACTCAAACCGATGTCAGCCCTCCGCCAATTCTTAGAAGCGAATTGCAGGGGTGGCGGATCACTTGCTCGCACTGTGGGGAACCCTACCAGGACAAGACCACCAGTGACGGCGAACGGACGCTTGAGCCATATCGCGCGGCAGCACGTCGCGGTGAGACCTTGTTGAACAACCACGCAGAGCGCCGCGTGGAAACATGGCTGCCACCTCTGGAGATCGCGCGGCTTCTGCTCATGCGCCGCATCCCCTGGCCGCCCCCGCGTGACGGCGATCTCTGGCGCTACCGGCTCCTCGGCGCCATCGTCCCCGATTTCGATGCCATACTGGCCAGGGAGACTTCGTTTCCACATTCGCCAAAACACCCCATCCTGCCACTCTGCATCCGACCCGCGCTCCTGGCAGGCGTGGCGATCATTGACCGCGCAGGGCCACCGATGCTGAAGATGCTGCACGGGCACATGATGGGCGAGAACAGAAAGCGCTTTGTCATGGCGACAGACCATTTGGTAAGCCCGGCGATCGAGTGGGGACCACCCCAGCAGTTCCAACTGATATGAAACCCGGGCCAGATGATTCTCAGCTTAAAGTGCCAAAAATCTTCAAATCGACCGCATTCTCACATTTAAGTGCTAAGTGACAAGAGCGCGTATTTCCAGGACACCCATGCCAAGATCGGGCTGCTGCCGGGCTGGGGCCTGTCGCAGCGCCTACCGCGGGTCGTCGGGCCGTCGACGGCGAAGGAAATCTCCCTCACCGCCCGCCGCGTGCCTGCGACAGAGGCTGCTTCGCTTGGTTTTGTCACGCGGGTCGTGCCGGATGACGCGCTGGCCAGTGCCGCGCGCGAGGTGGCCGAGGGGATCGCGCAATGGGACCCGGCCCACATCGCACGGATCAAGGCGCTGATGGACGACGGCTATGCCCTGCCGCTGAGCGACGCGCTGGTGCTGGAAGTTGAGCGCGCCGCCGACCTTAACCGACAGGTCAAGATCGGCGGTCCAGGTCCGGCGTGACGGCAATCGCGCCCCGAATCAGCTGACGAATTCGGGGCCGACGTTCGACGTGGCCATACCGGTGCGGTCGGTCCGCCTGCCGTTGAGTGGGTCGAACAGGTGAAGCGCCTCTGCTGGCCAGTCGAGCCACGCCAGCATGTCTTCGCGCAGGGTGGTCGACTTGGGCAAGGTGGCGGCCACGGAGTCGCCCGACGGCATCCGGCAATGGGCCAGCCGCGCGGCGCCGAAATCCTCGATCAGCTCGATCCGGACTTGGACCTTGCCGGTGGCGGGCGAGAGGGAGACATCTTCGGACCGCAGCCCAAGGATCGTGTCGCCGGAGGCCCGGACGCCCGGCAGGTCGATCCTATGATCCTCCGCGCCGGTCAGATGACCAACACCATCGGCGATCCGGACGGGAAACAGCGACATCGCGGGCGAGCCAATGAAGCTGGCGGCGAAGGTCGTAGCGGGGTGGGCGTAGACCTCGGCCGGGGAGCCGATCTGTTCGATCCGGCCGCCGTTCATGACGATCAGCAGATCGGCCATGGTCATCGCCTCGACCTGATCATGGGTGACGAAGACCGAGGTTGCACCAAGCTGACGGTGCAGGCGCTTGATCTCAAGCCGCATCTGTACCCGCAGCTTGGCATCGAGGTTCGAGAGCGGTTCGTCAAACAGAAACACATCCGGCTTGCGCACGATGGCCCGGCCCATGGCGACACGTTGCCGCTGCCCGCCGGAGAGCTGCGCGGGACGGCGGTCCAGAAGCTCGGAGAGGCCGAGGATGCGGGCGGCTTCCTCGATCCGGGTCTGACGCTCGGGCTTGGGCAGGCGGGCGATCTTGAGCGGATAGGCGAGGTTCTCGGCCACGGTCATATGAGGATAGAGCGCGTAGTTCTGAAAGACCATGGCGCAACCCCGGTCCGAGGGTTCGATATCGTTCATCAAGTGATCGCCGATCCGCAGCTCTCCGCCGGTGATCTCCTCCAGCCCCGCGATCATGCGCAGCAGGGTGGACTTGCCGCAGCCCGACGGGCCGACGATAGCGGCGAAACAGCCATCCGGGATCTCGGCGTTCAGGCCATGAACCACCTGTTTGCCGTCATAGGATTTGCGGATGTCGCGGATGCTGACACCGGTCATGCGGTTGCCTCCATGTCGATGATACGGGCGCAAAGGGCGTCGACCGTCGCAGGCGTCAGGCCGATCCGGTCGAGATAGGGGTGGATGCCGCCGTAGGTCGCGTCCAGATGGGCCAGCAGACGCAGCATCGACTGCGGGTCGCTGCCCAGCACGGCGGCGGCAATGGCCGGGTCGGTGCCTTGTTCCAGAACATGTGCCTGAAGGCCGTCGATGATCGGCTCCAGCAACTCGCGCGTCATGGCATAGTCGGTGGCGATGGTCTCGGCATCCACCCCGCCAAGCGCGAGCAGCAGCGCGGCGATCAGCCCGGTGCGGTCCTTGCCGGCGGTGCAGTGGAACATGACCGCGCCATCGGGGGCCTCGGCAATCGCGGTCAGGGTCCGGGCGATGGCGTCGTGCCGCTTGTCGAGCGCCTGGGTGTAGAGCGTGCGCAGCACCTGATCTTCGGGAATGTCGTGGGGGATCCGCAGGCTCTCGAACAGCGGAATCTGAAGGTAGATCACCGCCGGATGGTCAGCAAAGGGGTTGGGGAAGCGTGCGTGTTCCGCCGCGTGCCGCAGGTCGATTACCGTAGTGAGCCCCATGGCGTGCAGCTGGTCCATCGCGGGGCCGTCCAGCCGGTGCAGGCTGTCGGCGCGCAGGATGCTGCGCCAGCGGGTGCTGCCCTGCGTGCCCGGATATCCGCCGAGGTCACGGATGTTATAGGCCCCCGGCACGGAAAGAATTCGGTCGAATTTCATCAGCGCAACCCCGATTTCATAAAGGATTGAATGACCTGCCTTTGCAGGACCACGTAAAAGATCAGGATCGGCAGGCTGGCCATGGTCGAGGCGGCCATCAGCGGACCCCATTGCGTCCCTTCCTGCGTGATGAACATCTGGATGCCGATCTGGACGACCGAATTTTCGGCCGTGCGGGTCAGCAGCAGCGGCCAGAAATATTCGTTCCAGGTCGAGATGAAGATCAGGATCGCAAGCGAGGCGATCATCCCGCGGAGGTTCGGCACGATGATCCCCCACAGAACCCGCCAATGTCCAGCCCCGTCCATGCGCGCGGCCTCGAGCACCTCTTTCGGGAAGGCGCGGATCGACTGGGTCAGCAGCATGATCGCCAGCGCATGGGCGAAATGTGGCAGGACCAGCGCCGTGACCGTGTCCAGAAGGCCAAGCCGGGCGACCAGCAGGTAGTTCGGGATCATCACGACCTGCAACGGGACCAGCCATGTCAGCGCGACCAGCCCGAAGACCACCCAGTCCAGCCGGAACCGGAAGCGTGCGAAGGCATAGGCCGCGAGCACCCCGGTCAGAAGCTGGATCACCGTGACGGAGGCGGAGACGACAACCGTGTTCCACAGCATCGCGCCCATGGGGATCGACTGAAGGGCCTGGGCGTAGTTTTCCAGCGACGGGGCCGTCGGCCAGAGCGTGCCTTCGAAGATGCGGTTGGCGGGCCTCAGGGAGCTGACGATCATCCAGTAGACCGGGAAGACGCAGATGAGCGACAGAAGGATCATGGCCGCATGGCCCGGCAGCATCCGGGTCGCGCCCGCGCGGCGGACAGCCCGGCGGCGCGGGACGGCGAAGGTCGCGGTTTCAGCTGTCATGGAAAGAATAGCGCTCCATCAGACGCAGCAGGAGGAAGGCGAGGGCGCCGAAGCCGAGGAAGAGGATCATCGCGGCGGCGGAACTCCACCCGACGGAGAGGGAGGAAAACCCGAACTCCCACAGCAGGTAGTAGATGTTCGTTGTCGCGCCGAGCGGGCCGCCTTCGGTCAGGACGTGGATGTAGGAAAAGCTCCACTGTGCGCCCAGAAGGATTGTCATCATCACGAGGAAGAGGATGGTCGAACTGAGCAGCGGCAGGCGGATGTCGCGGATGATCTGCCAGCGGGTCGCGCCGTCCATCCGCGCGGCCTCGACCAGCGAGGGGTCGATATTGGCATTGGCGGCCGACAGGATAAGGGTCGCGAAGCCGACGAGCTTCCACCCGGTGATGAAGATGATCGTCCAGATGGCGATATCGGGGTCGTTCAGGAACTGGACGGGTTCGAAGCCAAGCGCCGTGATCCCGACATTCACCAGCCCGTGCCCGGGGTCGAGCAGCCAGCGGAAGACAGATGCGGCGACCACGGGGGCGATGATCATCGGCAGGAAGATCAGCGCGCGATAGATGTTGCGGGCGCGGGGCGGCAGATCTTCGGTCCAGATGGCGATGGCCAGCGGCACGAGCACCGAAAAGGGCAGCATCCCCAGCATGTAGATCGCGGTATTGCCAAGCGCCTGCCAGAGCTTGGGCAGGGCGAGGATGTTTTCGTAGTTCTTCCAGCCCACGAAAGTCTTGGGTGCGAAAGGGAGCATGTTCCAGTCGTAGAAGCTGAGCCATGCCGCCTGCACAAGCGGCGCGTAGATCCAGATGACGAAGGTGGCAATCGCCGGGAAGAGGAAGAACCAGGGCAACGAAAGGCGCCCGATCTTCAGGGATCGGCGCGGCTGTGCGCGGGCAGGGGTGTGGATATCGGCGACGGTCATTTCGGCTCCTCGAAGGAACGGGGGCGGATCGGGCCGACCCGGGGGCCGACCCGAAGTTCAGGTCAGCTTCCGGGCATCATGGCCTGGGCTCGGGCTTGCGCGCCTTGCATGATCTCGGCCACGTCGCCGTCGCCAAAGACGGCTTGCTCGGCGGCCTCCATCAGCGTTGCGGCGACTTGGCGATAGCTGGTGCCGGGGTACGACCGCCACGGCTCCATCCGCTCAAGCTGGGCGAGGTTCGGGCGGACCAGCGGGTTCGCATCGACCCAGTCCTTCAGATACTCCGGATCGTCGACGATGGCGGTCCGCAGCGGCAGGTAGCCAATCTTGGAGGTGATGATCGTGTAGCCCCGTTCGGAGGTGAGGAACTTCATCAGCTCCCACGCCGCGCGCTGCTTGACCGGGTCCTGAGAGAACATGACCAGCCCGCTGCCGGAATTGGTCGGCGACGCGGGACGCTCGCCAAAGCCCGGCATCTGCGCGGCGCGCAGTTCATAGTTGCCTTCGGCCTGGCTCAGCAGGTGGTTCTGCAGGGCAGATGAGTTGATGTACATCGCAAGCTTGCCCGCCGCCATGCTTTCCAGCGCCTCCCCGCGAGAGATATTGCCGTAGACGCCCGCATCCTTGAGACCGCGCAGCATGGCGACTGCCTCGATGGTCTCGGGCCGGTCAAAGGTGACGGCCGTGCCCGCATCGTTCATCACGCTGCCGCCGTTCGACAGGATGACGGATTGCAGCAGCCAGTCGTACGGGCCGGCCTGCACGCCGATGATGCCGCCGGCAAATCCGTTGGCCTCGGTCTTGTCCTGGATGGTCGTGGCGTAGTCCTTGACCTCTTCCCATGTCTTGGGTGGCTGGTCGGGGTCCAGCCCGGCCTCACGAAAGAGGTCGGCGTTGTAGAATACCATCGGGGTGGAGAAGGTATAAGCCAGTGCATAGGTCTTGTCGCCGACCTTGCCGAGGTCGAGGCCCGAGGGGACCATGCCCTCCACATGCGCATCCCAGTCGGCCTGTGGCACGGCCTGATCAATCGGCACGGCGCCCAGCTGCTGCCCGGCGTAGGCGAGGTCCGAGAAGATCACCTGCGCGACATCCGGTGGACGGCGGGCGGCGATATCGGTCTGGACGCGGGTGCCCATGTCATTGACGTTCACGCCGACGCCCTCGACCTTGATCATCGGGTTCGCGGCCATGAATTCTTCGATCAGCTGAACGGTCGCGTCGTGACCCAGCCCGGCGGTGGCGAGGTTGTAGTTGTAGAAACTGATCTCGACCGGTTCGATGATCTCGTCGGCCATTTGCGCCCAGACGGGGCCGGTGGCCATGGTGGCAATACCAAGCGCAAGCAGCGCGCGGCGGGATAGGGGGAAGGTCATGGTGTCTCCTGTCGGTTTGTTTGGGTGTGGTCGCGGGCCTGAGGATCAGCCCACGACCTCGGCGGCGGGTTCGGACATCAGGCGGGCGGCGTCTTCATGGCTCATCGCCATTACGGTGCGGCCTTCGGAGGGCTGGGGAAGGAAGTTCACGGTCAGCCCGCTGTCGCGCAGGGTGCAGACCGAGAATCCGGTGCCGTCGGTGGCTTCGATCGCCATGTCGCTGAAGGGCTGCATCCGGGAGTGGTGGCCGTTGCCGACAAAGACCGGGGCGCCGTTCCAGATCGACACGCGGTCCTGATGGATATGGCCGCAGAAGAGGCCCAACAGGGGCCGTCCGATCAGGACCTTGCGGAGCTTTTCGGTATCTTCGGCAGCGAGGCATTCAAAGGCCGGTTCGTCTGCACCCATCATCGGCGGGTGATGCAGGACGACCACCTTTGGCAGGTCCGCGTGACGGTCGAGCGCGGCGGCCAGCCATTCAAGCTGCGCGTCCTCAAGCGTGCCGTGGATCTGATCCGGGGTCGAGCTGTCGAGAACGATGACATGGACCCCCGCGATGACCGCCTCATGATCGTAAGGCGCGTCCAGATCGGCGCTTTCGCCCAGCATCTCGCGCCGGAAATCGGGGCGGCTGTCGTGGTTGCCAAGGGCAAAGAGGGTCGGAATATCGACGTCGTCCCAGATCGCCCGCAGGCGCTGATAGGCGACCGGGTCTTCGTTGTTGGTCAGGTCGCCGCTGACGATGATGAACTCGGGCCGGTCGGGCAGGGCGTCGATCCGGGCAAGCGCGTCCCGCAGGATCGCGGCCGTGTCGGAATAGAGGTGCGGTTCGTCGACATCTGGGTTCGACATGTGCAGGTCGGTGAGGTGAACGAAGGTCTTTGGCATCGCGGGTCTCCTTGGGCATGCCTTTCCTGATCGCGGCCGGTGGCCGCGGCGGGATGGCTGGGTCTGGCTGTTGTCCGGTGAGGCCGGAAAGGTCCGGGACTCACCGCTTGAGTTCGGGTTTTCCATCGACTAGCGTGACTATGTGACAACTGAATGAAGGTTCATTCATGAATTTGGTCAGGGCAGAAAAACCGCGCGGCGACGACAAAGGGGTCTGTTACCGGAGGGGGCAGAATAGTACGCTAAGGCGGTTTGATCACCTTTTGGGCCATCTGTATTCGCCAGTGAGCAGGATGTGGGCCCATCCGAGGGGTGAGATATGCGCCAGAAGGTCTGGTGAGCAATGCAATCCATCCCGGCCGCGTCTGGCGACAGCCTGACCGAGGTGCTTGGTGTTCCAGTAGATGATGATGGCTGTGAGCAGGTTCAGCCCGGCCATCCTGAAATGTTGGCCTTCGGTTGTCCGGTCGCGAATTTCACCTTGGCGACCAATGCGCAGGGCATTCTTGAGGGCGTGATGTGCTTCGCCCTTGTTCAGACCTATTTGCGCGCGACGTTGCATGTCGACGTCCAGCAGCCAGTCGATGATAAACAGTGTCCGTTCAACCCGTCCGATTTCACGTAGCGCGACGGCCAACTCATGCTGCCGGGGATATGCAGCGAATTTCCGCAAGAGTTGGCTTGGGGGCATCGCGCCCGCCACCATTGTGGCCGTGCTGCGCAGGATATCTGACCAATTTGAGCTGATAACGGGTTCCCTAACCTTGCCGCCGATCAACCCCTTCAATTCTTTCGGGCAGGATGCTGGATCGAAGAGGTAGAGGCGTTTGGATGGCAGGTCCCGGATACGGGGGATGAACTGAAAGCCCAAAAGGGCGGTGACGGCAAAGACGTGGTCGGTGAAGCCGCCCGTGTCGGCATACTGTTCGCGGATTTTCTGGCCTGCGTCTGTCATTAACAGGCCGTCCAGGATGTAAGGGGCCTCGTTCACCGTGGCCGGGATGGTCTGGGTGGCGAAGGGGCCGAACTGGTCGGAGACATGGGTATAGGCTTTCAAACCGGGTTCATGGCCGTATTTGGCGTTGATCAGGTTCATCGCTTCGCCCTGGCGCGTGGCGGGGAAGAACTGCCCATCACTGGACGCGCTGGTGCCACCGCCCCAGAACTGGGCCATTGGCAAGGCGGATTGGCCTTCGATCACCATGGCCAGTGCGCGCGCCATCGCCTCGCTTTCAACATGCCACCGCGACAAGCGCGACAGTTGGAAATAGTCGTGGGTGTTCGTGGCCCCGGCCATTTTGGAGAGGCCAAGGTTAAGCCCTTCAGCCAGCAATACATTCAGCATGCCGACCCTGTCCTTGCATGGGACGCCAGTGCGCAGATGGGTGAAGGCCTCGGTAAAGCCGATCTCGTCATCCACTTCGAGCAGCAGGTCGGTGATCCTGATCTCTGGCAGGCGTTTGTAAAGGTCGAGCACCAAGGCGTCGGCCTCTTCGGGAACATCGGCAGTCAAGCGGTCGATCTTGAGCACGCCATCTTCGATGGAGCCTCCCGGAATGGCACCGGCCCTGGCGGCGCGGGCCAATCGCTGTAAGCCGTCAGCCAAACGAGATTTACGATCTGCCAGCCATATTTCCGGCTCATATGGCATGGCCATTCTTGGCGTTACCCTGGCAACTTCGGCCGGAACCAGCGTGTCCTTGAGGTCGCCATACCTGCGGGAATGGGCAAGCCAGATGTCGCCGGCTCTGAATGCATCGCGCAAGTGGCACAGGACCGCCACCTCCCAGAGGCGGTGCCCATCATCTTTATTGAGGTGTCGATGCCATTTCGAGGTCCGGCGCAGAAAGGTCAGCGGGCGGTCGCCTGTGGTTTCCGTTCCCGCGACGATGCTGGCAGCTTCCAACAACGGTTCGGCAACCTGGGCGGCCTGAATATCAAGCGCCCGCAGCATGCGCGGCGCATAACGTCGGAAGCGATGATACCCGTGAACAACATGTGCCAGCGGATCGGCAGCCAATGTGTCGGTGAGTTGGGCAGCGGTGGCGACAAGCCCCCTGAGCGACAACCAGCCGCCTGCGTTTTGAACGGCATCGATGAGAGAGGCCTGATCTTCATGTGCCTCCAGCAGCGCTGATCCATAATTAGAGAAGCCCTGCAAGGTGTCTTTCAAGGCGGCCTTGGCATCATCTGCACGGGAATCGCATGCGCGTTTCGCCTCACGCCATGTCTTTCCAACGATACGGTCATGGGTCTCGACCACGGCATCGGCAATGGCGCTGTGCCATTCCAAAGCACAGACCGCGAGGATGGCAAGGCGACGATCACCTGAAATATCCCGTAGATCACCGGCGAAATACCGTTCCCCTTGCCGTCGGAGGCGCGCGATACGGTGGGGTGGCACACCGGCAAGGATAGATCTTTCCACGGGCATGCCCTGCAAGAATTCCAGCCGATCAAGTAGGCGGTTCATGTCGGCTGAGTTCTGCCCCACCTCAAACTGGCGCAGCCAGACGAAGCGGGTGACGGAGCTGTCTACGGTTTCCGCCAACAGGGCATCAAGTCGGCTTTGTGTCTCATCATCCAGTCGGTCAGCAACCCGCGTGTCAAGCCGTCGCTCGGCAGCAACGAGTGCGTCCGCGCAGAGGCGTTCAATAACCGTAATCCCAGGCAGAATGGTCTGGGTTGCCCGACATTGCTCTACAAAACGCCGTGCCAAATCCTCGTTCGACCGAGCGGTTTCGGCTTCGTTCTCAAGCCAGGCCTTCAGATCGCGCGATCCTCGGCCAGTGAACATCTTGTATCCGTAAATCTCACGCAGAGTGGCCAAGTGTTCGCGGCGCGTTTCGTCCCGTGTCGCATATTCCACCAGATCATCAGGCTTCAGTCCGAGTTGCGCAGCCAAAAATCGTGACAAGGCCGCAGAAATAACCTCGCCTGGCGCGAGCAACCGACCAGGGTATCGCAATGCGCAAAGCTGAAGGGCGAAGCCGAAACGATTATGGGGACGGCGACGGGCGCGAATGATTTCCAGATCATCAT
>JAHJUC010000609.1 GCA_018829385.1 Alphaproteobacteria bacterium | reverse complement strand
GTTCTGGTGTGCTACCAGTTTCCTGACAATGAAACGATGATCCGCGAGGTTTTCGGGTTTCGCGACAGCAAGATCGTCAGCAGTATCCAGACTGCGGTCGGCGACAGCTGCGAGAATTTCTAGCTTCTAGCCGCCATCGATTTCGGCGCCGATCTTGGCGATGGCCTTCTGGTAGACGCCTGCCGCGTTCCATCCCTGAATCGCGCCGAAATTGGCTTCACCTGGTTGATAGCCGCCGCCCCTGCGCCAGCCGTGGCCGCGCAGAAAATTCGCGGTCGAGGCAAGCGCATCTGCTGCCGAGCCGAGATTTACGCCGCCGCTGTTGTCGCCATTGACGCCAAAGCGCACGACGTTGGCCGGCAGGAACTGGGTCTGGCCGATTTCGCCGTGGGCGGCGCCCTTGAAATCCGGCGAAATCCAGCCCTTCTGGATCAGCTGCAGCTGGGCATAGAGCTGTTCGGTGAAAAAGGCCGACCGCCGGCAATCATAGGCCAGCGTCGCGACCGCGGACATGGTGTGCTGGTTGCCGGTGAAGGCGCCAAAGCCGGATTCCATGCCCCAGATCGCAATCAGCGGCCCTGCCGGAACGCCGTATTTCTTTTCTATCGAGGAAAACAGCCCGGCATATTGCTTCTTCAGGCGCTTTCCCTTGGAGATGATGGCGGATGCACCGCGTTTCTGCATGAACTGCTCGAATGACAGCTTGAAGCTTTTCTGGTTGCGGTCGGCGGAAATCGTCTTCGTGGCGTAGCTGACGTTCTTGAAGGCCCGGTCGAGCGTTGCCTTTGATATGCCGGCTGAAGCGGCCTCTTTCTTGAACTGATCGATCCAGGTCTGGAACCCGGCCGAAGTGTTGCCGCATGTCGCCGCATGTGCCTGTCCGCTCAAGCCGGCGGCGATGACGATTGCGATACTCCAGGTCTTCAGTTTACCAACCTTGTAGCCCATGCGTTGCAACCCCTGCCCAAGTGAATCCGGTCCGGGGCGGACTTTGCCAGCGATTCGGCAAAAAGTCACGGGCCGTTCGTCAACGAAAAACCCCGCGATTGTTGCTTAATCGCGGGGTTATACTGGCAGGTCTGCTTGTCGATCAGGCGGCCAGCCGTGGCGTGATCAGACGGCGGTTGACCAGAAGCTCGGCAATCTGGATCGTGTTGAGCGCCGCGCCCTTGCGCAGATTGTCCGACACCACCCAGATATTGAGACCGTTCTCGACGGTCGCGTCCTCGCGGATGCGGGAGATGAAGGTGGCGTCTTCGCCGGCGCATTCATAAGGCGTGATGTAGCCGCCGTCCTCATGCTTGTCGATGACCTGGCATCCGGGCGCGTCGCGCAGGATGTCCCGTGCTTCCTCGGCGCTGATCTCGTTCTCGAACTCGATATTGACCGATTCCGAATGGCCGATGAAAACCGGCACGCGGACGGCGGTGCAGGTGACCTTGATCTTCGGATCGAGAATCTTCTTGGTTTCGGCCAGCACCTTCCATTCTTCCTTGGTGTAGCCGTCTTCCATGAACTCGTCGATATGCGGGATCACGTTGAATGCGATGCGCTTGGTGAACTTGTGGCTGGTGATCGGATCGGCAACGAAGACCGCACGGGTCTGGTTGAACAACTCGTCCATGCCGTCCTTGCCGGCGCCGGAGACCGACTGGTAGGTCGACACCACCAGGCGCTTGATCTTCGCGTGGTCATGCAGCGGCTTCAGCGCCACCACCAGCTGCGCGGTCGAGCAGTTCGGATTGGCGATGATGTTGCGCTTGGTGTAGCCGGAAATCGCGTCCGGGTTCACTTCCGGCACGATCAGCGGCACGTCGGCGTCGTAGCGCCAGGCCGATGAGTTGTCGATGACGATGCAGCCCTGCGCGCCGATCTTCGGCGACCACTTCTTGCTGACAGAACCGCCGGCCGACATCAGGCAGAGATCGGTGTCGGAGAAGTCATAGGTCTCGAGATTCTTGACCTTGAGGGTCTTGTCGCCGAAAGAGACCTCGGTGCCGACCGAACGGCTTGAGGCGAGCGCCACGACTTCGCTGACAGGGAAGGCGCGCTCTGCAAGGATGTTGAGCATTTCGCGGCCGACATTGCCCGTCGCCCCGGCGATTGCGATTTTGAAACCCATGGTTCCCGTGCTCCTCTCTCCCCTTGTTAGCGGTCAAGCGCCACTCTTCCCGCCCCGGGGAGAGTGAGGGGCGGAACGGGTCAGATCGTGGTTTTGGTTTTGATCGTGGTGCGCATGGTGGCGGTGTTTTGATGGAAGTCCGCAGAAAAGTCAATTCCATCCTGGCCGGGAGTTTCTTGCCACCAGAAACGGCCGCCTTGCCGCTCCGGACCCAAGCCTTGCGGGCCAGTCGACCGCTATGGCCGTTTGCAGAACAGGGTTGTCCGTGTCGAAATCAGGGGTGCCCGATATCGCGGGTGGCGCCTGAGACCCGGATCGAGCTGCCCGGTTCATCGCTGAAGTCCGCCTCGATCACGGATCGTGCGCCCATGTCCTCTCCTTGCGTGATCCGGATGCGGTTGTGGTGCGGCCAGCCGAGATCGCGCAGATAGCCGGCAAAGGCGGCTGCGGCGGCGCCGGTTGCCGGATCCTCGAGAACGCCGCCCGAGGCGAAGGCGTTGCGGACATCGAAGTCGGTATCGCCTCGAACGTGGACCAGCATGATGGTGACGAGACCGTATTCGCGCATCAGCGCGCGGCCGGCATCAAGGTCGTAGCTCATGGCGGCAAGATCGGCGCGGCTTCCGAGTGCGAGCACAAGGTGGTCGGCGCCGGCATGGATTTCGGCTGGCGGAAGCGCCGGGTCGAGCTGGCCGGCCTGATAGGCGAAAAGCGAGAGGGCCTTGCCGACAAGCGCCGGATCGGCCGGCCTGCTGCGTGTCGGCGGCGACTGCAGTGCAGCGCTGTATCCCGAACCCGTGGCCCTGGCTTCGACGGCGATCTCGGCGTCATTGAGCCTGAGGCCATAGCGGCCGTCGCCGGCGCGCCTTGCGAGCGCCGCTCCCAGCGCAATTGTCGCGTGCCCGCAAAACGGGACTTCCGATTCGGGCGAGAAGTAGCGCACCCGCCACCGGTCGGCTGCCCCGTCGGGAATGGCGAAGGCGGTCTCGGAGTAGCCCACCTCGGCGGCAATGCGGCGCATCTCGGATTCGGGGAGAAACTGATCCGCGATCACGATCCCGGCGGGGTTTCCGCCTTCTCCAGCGTCCGCGAAGGCGGCAATGCGTTCAACAGTCATGGTTTTTGCCTCGTGTTTGATTTCCGGCAGGATAGCGCATGAATTGTCTTCGGGCCTTGCGTCTCCAGAGGACAAATGATGAATTTGCCTTCAATAGATCGACTGTTTCGGGAGGTGGCCTTCATGATGAAAATGGATGAGAAAGACAGGCTGATTGTCAGGCTGCTGCGTGAAGATGCCCGCATGCCGGTCAGCGAATTGTCGAGGCGGGTCGGATTGTCCGGCCCATCGACGGGCGACCGGATGCGCAGGCTGGAGGCGAACGGCGTCATATCGCGCTTTACCGTGGATCTCGATCTGGAGGCGCTCGGCTACCCGCTGCAGGCGATTGTCAGGATCAAGCCCAGGCCCGGCAACATGCATATTGTCGAGGACATGATCCTGAATGAGCCGGGTTTTGTCGATTGCGACAAGGTGACGGGCGAGGACTGTTTCGTCACCCGGCTGGTGTTGCGCTCGATTGCGGAACTCGATCCGGTGCTGCTGCCGTTTCATGACCGGGCCGAGACCAATACCGCCATCATCAAGTCATCCCCGCTGCGCGGCCGTATCCCGGTTTGAGCGGGGCATGAAAAACCCGGCCCGGCGTGATGCCGGACCGGGTGAAGTACGTGAACCTTGCAGCCGGATGTATCAGCCGGCGTAGGCGGCCAGGATGGCGTCGCCCATTTCGACGGTCGAGACCTTCTGGCAGCCATCCGACATGATGTCGCCGGTGCGAAGGCCCTTGTCGAGCACGGTTGCAATCGCAGCTTCCAGACGATCGGCTTCCGCCACCATGTTGAAGGAATAGCGCAGGCACATGGCAAAGGACGCGATCATGGCGATCGGGTTGGCGATGCCCTGGCCGGCGATGTCGGGGGCCGAGCCGTGAACCGGCTCGTAGAGCGCCTTGCGCTTGCCGGTCTTGGCGTCGGGTGCCCCGAGCGAGGCCGACGGCAGCATACCGAGCGAGCCGGTGAGCATCGCGGCGATGTCCGAGAGCATGTCGCCGAACAGATTGTCGGTGACGATAACGTCGAACTGCTTGGGCCAGCGCACCAGCTGCATGCCGCCGGCGTCGGCCAGCATATGGCTCAGCTTGACGTCGGAGAAGCGGGCCTTGTGGGTGGCGGTCACCACCTCGTTCCACAACACGCCGGATTTCATGACGTTGCGCTTTTCCATCGAGCAGACTTCGTTGCGGCGGGTGCGGGCGAGTTCGAAGGCCACGGCGGAGATGCGCTCGATCTCGTAGGTGTCATAGACCTGCGTGTCGATGCCGCGCTTCTGGCCGTTGCCGAGGTCGATGATTTCCTTGGGCTCGCCGAAATAGACGCCGCCGGTGAGTTCGCGCACGATCAGGATGTCGAGCCCCTCGATCACGTCCTTTTTCAGCGATGACGAGTTTGCCAGCGCCGGATAGCAGATCGCCGGGCGCAGGTTGGCGAAGAGTTCCATGTCCTTGCGCAGGCGCAGCAGGCCGGCCTCGGGGCGCACTTCATAGGGAACGGCATCCCATTTCGGGCCGCCGACGGCGCCGAACAGAACCGCGTCGGCGGCCATGGCCTTGTCCATGTCCGCGTCCGAGATCGCCTGGCCATGCGCATCATAGGCCGAGCCGCCGACAAGGCCCTCGTCTGTTGCGAAGCCCGCGGCTTCCTTTTCATTCATGTAGGCGATGATCTTGCGGACCTCGGCCATGGCCTCCGGGCCGATGCCATCACCTGGGAGAAGAAAGAGAGAGCGTGTTGCCATTTTGAAGTCCCCGGACCAAAATCGAAAAGATGAAGCGTCCTTAAACACCCTGCGGAGGGTTTTCAACTGTCTGGCTTGCCAACTTGTCTTTTGACTGTGCTGCGCCGGAC
>JAHJUC010000608.1 GCA_018829385.1 Alphaproteobacteria bacterium | reverse complement strand
GTTCCGCGACCTGGCTCTTGCCGGTGCGGATATCCTGACAGCGCCGGCGGCTTTTACCCGCCAGACCGGCGAGGCGCACTGGCATGTGCTGCAGCGTGCACGGGCCATCGAGAACGGCGCCTTCGTCGTCTCGGCGGCGCAGGGCGGGGTGCATGAGGACGGCCGGGAAACTTACGGGCACTCGATCATTGTCGATCCGTGGGGACGGGTGATCGCGGAAGCCAATCACGACGAGCCCGGCGTGATCGTTGCCACGCTTTTGCTTGACGAGGTGAAGGCCGCGCGGTCGAAAATCCCGAACCTCAAGAACGCCCGGGACTACCGGGTTGAGACCGGACTGCCGGAAACAAGGGGAGAAAGAGTGGCGTGATCCGCTTTTCTTTGCAGTGTGACAAGGATCATGACTTCGAGGGATGGTTTTCCTCAAGCAAGGACTATGACGATCAAGCCGAGCGCGGCCTGGTCGAATGCCCGGTCTGTGGCTCCCGGCAGGTGGGCAAGGCGCTGATGGCGCCGGCGGTCGCTGTTTCCAGGGAAGTCCCGGCGCGGCCGCTGGCGATGGATCCGGAAAGGCGCGAGATGATGCGCAAGCTGCGGGAAATGGTGCAGGCGGTGAAGCAGAACTCCGAGGATGTCGGAGAGCGGTTTGCCGACGAGGCCCGCAAGATCCATCATGGCGAAGCCGAAGCGCGCGGCATCATCGGAAAAGCGTCGAGCGATGATGCCCGGTCGCTGATCGAGGAAGGGATCGAGATCGCACCGCTGCCGGAGTTTCCGGACGACCTGAGCTGAGATGAAACCGTCCGGCTTTCATCTTGCCATGTACAATTTCGGCCTGCACGTGGCGCCTTACGATGCGCCCCAGGTGCAGGGGTTTCTAAGACGTGAGCCCTTGAATTTCGCCGCCGCCGAAAAGGCCTCCGGGTTTGTTGCCCGCTCGGGTTATGACGGAGAACCGGGGCCAGCAAGCTGGGGTGTCCAGGTGTTCCCCCGGTTCATCGAAGGCAGCGGCTTTGAGAGCGGACCCTCCTCCCTGTCGATATGGGCCGACATCGAGAGCCTGATGGCTTTTTCCTATGCCGGCGTTCATGCAGAGGCGCTGAAGAACGCCCGCAACTGGAACACGCGGAACGATTGGCCGCCGCTGGTGCTATGGTGGATAGAGGCAGGGTATCGCCCGGAGTGGAAGCAGGCGGCCGACCGGCTGGAATGGCTGCATGACCATGGACCCGGTCCGGGAACCTTCACTTTCAAGCAGGCTTATGATCCGGACGGCGGGCCTGTCGAGATCGACCGCGCCCGTGTCAAGGCGCTGATCGAGGCAAACGCGCCGGGTCAGCGCGATCTGCTTGAACGGCTCAGTCATATCCCCGTCTGACCTTCGGGTTGTCCCGGAAAGGCTGGCGGAGTGGGGATCGGCGGATTGGCGATCAGGAGGCCTTGGGCCGCTCCATCAGCATCATGTAGTTGACGTCCATGTCGCGCGACAGGTTCCACTGGTCCTGAAGAGGGTTGTAGAACACGCCGGTGCGGTCGATGACGTTCATTCCCGATGCGGCCAGCGGGGCTTCGATTTCTTCCGGGCGAACCAGTCTTTCGTATTGATGGGTGCCGCGCGGCAGCCAGCGCAGCACATATTCCGCACCGATGATGGCCAGCGCCATGGCTTTCATGGTGCGGTTGATGGTGGCCACGAACATGAGCCCGCCCGGCTTGACCATCTCGGCGCAGGAGGTGAGGAACAGATCGACGTCGGCGACGTGCTCGACCACTTCCATGTTGAGCACGATATCGAAGCGTTCGCCGCGTGCCGCCAGTTCCTCGGATGTCACCGCCTCGTAGCGGACATCGACGCCGCTCTGGGCTGCATGGATTGAAGCCACTTCGACATTGGTCCGGGAGGCATCGGCCCCGAGCACCTCGGCGCCCATTCGGGCCATCGGTTCCGACAGAAGGCCGCCGCCGCAGCCGATGTCGAGGACTCTGAGGCCCTGAAGCGGCTTGTCGCCTTTCGGATCGCGGCCGAAATGCGCGGCAACATGGTTGCGGATGTAGGTCAGGCGCACCGGATTGAACTTGTGCAGGGGGCGGAACTTGCCTTTGGGGTTCCACCATTCCGCCGCCATGGCCGAAAACCGCGCAACTTCGTCCTGATCGATCGTTGTCTGGGCAGCTTGGCTCATGGGTCTCTCCGGCTTTGTATTCCCGCCCATCAACTCGGGCGTCAGGCCCGCCTTGTCAAGAGTTGGCAATGTCACATGAGCGATCCGGTTGCAGGCGACCGGATTTTTGGCTAAGAGACCGCCACCTTCCGCTCCGGACCCCGGGGCGGTTTTTCTTGCCCGTTAGCGGGTTCGTCAGCGGATAATACAACATGGCCCGCATAGTGATGAAATTTGGCGGCACCTCGGTTGCCGACCTCGACCGGATCCGCAACGTTGCCCGGCACGTCAAGCGTGAGGTGGACGCAGGCCACCAGGTGGCCGTGGTGGTGTCGGCCATGGCCGGCAAGACCAACGAACTGGTGAACTGGGTGCAGCAGATGCCGAAGGTCGCCGGCGCCAGCGCCTCGTTCTACGATGCCCGCGAATATGACGCGATAGTTGCTTCCGGCGAGCAGGTGACCAGCGGATTGCTGGCCATTGCGCTTCAGTCGATGGGCGTGGATGCGCGGTCCTGGCAGGGCTGGCAGATTCCGGTGAAGACCGACAATGCCCATGCGGCGGCCCGGATCATCGATATCGACGGATCCGAACTGATCCGCCGGTTCGAGATGGGGCAGGTCGCCGTGGTGGCAGGGTTCCAGGGCATCGGCCCGGACAATCGGCTGGCGACGCTCGGGCGCGGCGGGTCGGACACCAGCGCGGTTGCGATTGCGGCTGCCGTGAAGGCCGACCGCTGTGATATCTATACCGATGTTGATGGCGTCTACACCACCGATCCGCGGATCGAGCCGAAGGCGCGACGGATGAAGAAGATCGCGTTCGAGGAGATGCTGGAAATGGCATCGCTCGGCGCCAAGGTGCTGCAGGTCCGGTCGGTCGAACTGGCCATGGTGCACAAGGTGAGAACCTTCGTGCGCTCGAGCTTCGACGACCCGGACGCGCCAGGAATGGGGGATCTGCTCAATCCGCCCGGAACTCTTATTTGCGACGAGGAAGAAATCGTGGAACAGGAAGTCGTAACCGGCATTGCCTATGCAAAGGACGAAGCGCAGATTTCCCTGAGGCGGCTCGCC
>JAHJUC010000607.1 GCA_018829385.1 Alphaproteobacteria bacterium | reverse complement strand
GAGCTCGCGCGCCGCGGCTTTCAGGTCGTCAGCCTTTCCCGGTCAGGCGGCGGCGTTGGCACTCCGATCATCTGCGACATGACGGATGAGGACGCCGTCCGCGAGGCGTTCCGGCAGATTGCATCCGCAGGACCAGTGATCGGACTGGTCAACAATGCCGGCATCCATATCGGCGGCTCGATCTCGACGCTGTCGACCGCCGACTTCAACAAGACCATGGCTCTGAATGCCACTGCGGTAATGGTTGCCGCCCGCGAGGCATATCCCTTCCTGAAAGAGCACCGCGGCACCATCGTCAATATCGGCTCGTTCTTCGACAAGTTGGGCGTACCTGACAATCTGGCCTACTGCGCATCCAAGGCCGCTGTTGCTTCCATGACACGCTGCATGGCCGTGGAGTGGGCGCGCGATGGCATCAAGGTCATGAATGTCGCGCCGGGCTACATCGAGACCGATCTCAACCGGGACTTTCTCGCCCGCGAAAAAGTGCTGGCCTGGATGAAAAACCGGATACCGGCCGGTGGCGCCGGCAAGCCGGAAGATGTCGCGCGGCTGGTCGCAGCCATCTTCTCCGAGAATATCGGTTTCCTCACAGGTGAGACGATCTACATCGACGGCGCGCAAGGGATGAATCACTAATGAAGCTGTTTGAAAAAGTTCTTGCCGCGCGCAACTGGAATGACGAGGAGCGTCAAATTCTTGATCAGGTCCAGCGCATGGTCAATGAAGTCGTTGCAGCCAATGCGGCGCACATCGACCGCACCAGCGAATTTCCATGGAAAAATGTCGAAGCCATCAATACTTTGGGACTGAACACCATCTTCATTCCCGAGAAATTCGGCGGTATGCCGATGGCCTTCAAGCTTTACCTGGAAATTGTCTCAATCATTGCCGAGGCGTGCGCTTCAACCGGGATTATCTACGCCACCAATTACCATGCGATGAAGCCGCTCATTGATTTCGGCAATGATGAGCAGCGTGCCCGGCTGTTGCCGCGGATTGCAGAGGGTGGCCTCGCCGCGCTGGCGATCACCGAGACCACTGCAGGCTCGGATGCGACCGGCATGAAAACCAGCTTCACCCCCGATGGCGACGACATCATCATCAAGGGATCAAAAATCTTCATCTCCAATGGCGATGTGGCAGATCTGTACCTGGTATTCGGCAAATGGTCGGAGATCGAAGATCCCAAGAAGTCGATATCAGCCCTGATTCTGGAAAAGGGAACCGAGGGTTTCAACATCATTTCGAAGGAACGCAAGATGGGTCACAACGGCTCCTCCACCTGCGGCCTCTCCTTCGAAAGCGCGCGGGTGCCGCGCGCCAATCTGTTGTGCGATCCGGGCGATGGTCTGAAAATTCTGCTCGCTTCACTCAACAAATCTAGGCCATCCGTTGCAGCCCATGCGCGCGGAATCGCACGGGCTGCGTTCCGCGACATGGTCGATTACGGCAATGAGCGGGTACAGTCGGGCAAGGCTGTCCTCGACTTCCAGGCAAACCAGTTCACACTCGCGGATCTGGCGAGCGAGCTGTTGATGCTTGAGCGCTGGCTGGACTACCTCGCCGATTTGATTGACAGCGGAGACGCTGATTTCGGGCTGGAAGCCTCAATCGCCAAGCTGCGCGCGTCCGACCTGGCCATGAAGATGACCACCGAATGCGTTCAGTTCCACGGCGGCTATGGCTACTGCCAGGACTATCGCGCGGAACGGCTGATGAGGGACGCAAAAATCACACAGATCTGGGAAGGCACCAATCAGGTTCATCGCCAGCTCATCGGACGGAGTTTCAGGAACAAATGACCAGCATCAAGAAAATAGCCGTCTGCGGCGCAGGCGGCACCATGGGCGCGGGCATTGCACTGGTGGCTGCCCGTGGCGGGTTCGAGACCGTTTGCTTTGATCGGTCGGCCGACGGTCTGGCCCGATCGCGCAAGGCGGCGGAAAAGTTCCTGGCCAAGTCGGTTGAGCGCGGACGCATGTCGCAAGACGATAGCCAGGCCACACTTGCCCGCATGTCTGATAAAACAGAACTTTCAGCCTTGGCCGATTGCGATCTGATCATTGAGGCCATCTTTGAAAATCTCGAAGTCAAGCAGGCGCTGTTTGGGGAGCTTGACCGCATCTGCAAGCCCGAAACCATCTTCGCCTCAAACACCTCAACCTTGTCGATCACCCAGATTGCCGGTGGCTGCGGCCGTGAAGACCGCGTGGTCGGCATGCATTTTTGCCTGCCAGCGCAAATTATGAAACTGATTGAAATGTCGCGCGGATTGAATACCTCGGATGAGACGTTCCAGGTGACCTGGAACTGGACCAGGGCAGCTGGCCAATTGCCGGTCGAAACACAGGACAAGCCCGGCTTCATTCTCAACGCACTTCTGGTGCCGTTCAACAACGACGTGATCCGTGCGATCGAGGCGGGACTGGCAAGCGCCGAAGATATCGACACTGCAATCAAGAGCGGCCTCGGATACAAGATGGGCCCATGCACACTGATTGATCTGATCGGCCTGGATACCCAGATCCTTCTCGGCGAAGCCTTCTACCCGATCACGCTGGATCGCCGCGCCTCTGTGCCGCCGTTGCTGAGGCGCATGGTGGCTGCCGGCAAACTTGGAAACAAATCCGGCCAGGGATTGCTCGCCGGTCTGGCTGTCGAGCCTGCGCAGACCGGGCCTGAATTTCAGATCCATCAAACCGGCGAAAGCCGGTCGTTCCCCACCGGCGATAGCTTCCTTTCAAGCGCGTCGGAAGCGGGCCTTGTGTGCATCCATCTGGGCGGGGGCTTTAAGCCCGACACGTCCAAAATCGCTGTTCTCGTGGAACTCGATACCGAATGCCTCGGGGTTCACACCGGTGAGGATATGGGCAGGGAAGGCTCGAATGTGATCGGCTTCGCCCGCTATCGCAACGGCAATGACGCACCCTCCAATCTGATCGAGCTGGTTCGCCAACCAGGCACCGTCCCCGAGGCATTGGCCGCCGCGCGTGCCATTTTCGAAGCTGCCGGTTTTGACGTGGCAGTCTGTGCTGACCAGCCCGGCAGGATCGTGGATCGGCTCGTGCGTCCCAAATACAACGATGCCCTGCGCTTCCTGGATGAAGGTCTCGCTTCGGCAGAGGATATGGACCAGACCTGCCGCATGGGACTTGGCTATCCTGATGGTTTGATCGAGCGTGTGACGCGCGGCGGCCTTGAGCGCCACTACGATATCACCAGCGCCATTTATGAGATGACCGGCCAGCAAGGTTATGCGCCAGCCCGCCGGTCCGTCGTCGCAAAGTCACGGAAAAAACAGGGAACGTAAGTCATGACAGCCCTCGACACATCAAAAACCGTGGCTGTCATCGGCGCAGGCACCATGGGTGCAGGAATTGCACAAGTCGCCGCGGCCGCAGGCCATCCGGTCCTGCTCTTCGATGTCGCTGACGGTGCAGCGCGTGCTGCCATTGTCACCATTGGCAAAGGGCTGGACCGGCTGGTCACGCGAGAGAAGATCAGCCGTGAAACTGCGGATGCCATAGTCGGGCGCATCGTTCCTGCCAATGGTCTGGAGACGTTGTCGGGAGCAGCCCTGGTGATCGAAGCGATCATCGAGAATCTCGACATCAAGCAGGCGCTTTTCGCAGAGCTCGAGGACATTGTCGTAGCCGACGCCATATTGGCGACAAACACCTCGTCAATCTCGGTTACCTCCATCGCACGCGACCTGCGTGCACCAGCGCGTGTCGCTGGGCTTCATTTCTTCAATCCTGCACCGGTGATGAAACTGGTGGAAATCGTGTCTGGCCGGATGACTGATCCGGCGATTGCCGAAACGCTATTCGATACGGCCACGACATGGGGAAAGATTGCTGTGCATACACGCTCGACCCCCGGCTTCATCGTCAACCGCGTCGCCCGTCCTTTTTACGCCGAGGCGCTTCGCCTTTGTGAGGAACAGGTGGCCGATCCGGCCACGCTTGATGCCTTGATGAAGGGTGGCGGCGGTTTCCCGATGGGGCCATTCGAATTGATGGATCTGATCGGAAATGACGTGAACTATGCAGTCTCGCTTTCGGTTTTCAATGCCTATTATCAGGATCCGCGCTTCCGCCCTTCGCTCCTGCAGTTGGAGCTGGTGAATGCCGGTCATCTTGGCCGCAAATCGGGCCGCGGTTACTACGACTATACGGAAGGCGCGAAAAGACCGCTGCCCCGGTTCGAAAAGCCTCAAGCTGGAACACCCCCGCTTGGAAACTACAAGATAGGTACTGACACGGAACTTGAAGGCGTCCAGATCGCAATGAGTGATGGCCGCATGGCCAGCGAAGTGGCCCGGGAACTGCGCCGTCCGGTCATTCTTCATGATTTTATGATTGATGGTGCAACGACGCTGGGCTTTACCGTTTCTGCTGACTTTCCGGATTCCATTGTCTCGCGTTTTGTGGCGAGCCTCTCCCAAGAAGGAATTGAGGCTGTCCCTCTGCCGGATTGGCCAGGATTGGTGGTTCTAAGAACGCTCGCGATGCTCGCGAACGAAGGCTTCGAAGCCGCTCTGCAGGGCGTTGCAGATCAGTCCGACATCGATTTGGCGATGCGCTATGGCCTCAACCATCCGCAAGGACCGATCGCCAGGGCAAAGGAAATAGGCCTTGTACGGGTTCTTTCGGTACTGGACTCGCTCTTCAGACTTACCGGAGATCCCCGTTATCGCGCTTCATTTGCTTTGCGAATGACGCCTTTATATCGACCCATCGCGGTTTCAACCAAAGCTCGTTTGCCATAGCCGGTCGTCTGCCATTTCAGCCGACCTCCTGCCTGCATGGATGCGATGTGATCGTCTCTCTGGCAGCATGGTTGGGCGTTGGGCCGTTCAACGGCGTTCGAGCGCGGTGGAATGACGACCCTTGCGCCTGCTCTGTGACGCAGAACAGCGTCGTAGGTGGGAGTGCCATCATAGGCTCCATCGGCAGTGAGCTGGCCGATCTCATCGTCGATCTGATCCAGCAACGGCT
>JAHJUC010000606.1 GCA_018829385.1 Alphaproteobacteria bacterium | reverse complement strand
CTGATCGGCCTTGCGGCGAGCCTCTTTCTGGCGTTGTGGCGCAAGGTCGGGATCTGGAAAACGACCGCAGCCTTCGCGGTCGGCGCCTGCATTCCGCTCGCCTGGTGGTTCACCAATGCGATGACCTCCATCTCCTTCGAACCGGTTCAGCTCGAATCGCTCAGTTTCACCGGGCCGTCCGCCGACACTCTGATGCTGTTTCTCTCGCCGCCCGGCTCGATGATCGATTTCGACGTCGGTCTGGTCCCGGGCGTCTTCATCGGCGCCTTTCTTGCCGCTTGGGCGACCGGCGAACTCGAACTGCAGGGCTTTGAGGGTGGAGGATCGATGCGCCGCTATCTCGCCGGTGCGGCTCTGATGGGTTTCGGCGGCATGCTGGCCGGCGGCTGCGCCGTCGGCGCGGGCGTTACCGGCGCAAGCATCTTCGCGCTGACCGCCTGGGTGACGCTGTTTGCGATCTGGATCGCGGCTGCGGTCACCGACTGGGTGGTCGACCGCAAGATGTCGGGCCATTCCGTCCCGTCCCCGGCCATGCCGGCAAGCGCGGAGGCCCAGGTCAGCGATCTCCAGCCCGGCATTTGACCCGCCAGCTAATCCGACACATGAAAAGACCGCCAGCCAGGGCGCTCTCCGTACATCCGGGATCAGCGGCTTCCTGCCTGGCGGCCTTTGTCTAAGCACTCTTTATCGAGCGTCTTGTGCGATCCCCTCTGGATCTGGCAAATACAATGCAGGAACCGTGCCAGTTGTCTTCGAGACCCTTGCCCCGGGGTTCGCGCCGCTTTCCCCTCAAGCCCTTGCGATCACTGCATCTGCGATGGGCAGGCTCAGCCCGCAAACCGCTCCACTCGCCCAAATGCTGTGCATCCGGGGCATTGCCCGGATTTCAGACCGACACGGCCGCGCGCAGGGTTTCCTTGGTCAGGCTTTCGCGGTCGCCGGCCATCTTCACCTCGCCGCGCTCGATCACGCAGAACCGGTCGGCCAGGCCGTAGGCGAATTCGAAATACTGTTCGACCAGCACGATCGCCATATTGCCCTCGTCGCGCAACAGCGCGATCACCCGCCCGATCTGCTGGATGATATTGGGCTGGATGCCTTCGGTCGGCTCGTCCAGCAACAGCAGCTTGGGCCGGGTGATCAGCGCGCGGGCGATGGAAAGCTGCTGCTGCTGTCCACCCGAAAGATCGCCGCCGCGCCGGTTGCGCATGTCTTTGAGCACCGGAAACAGCTCGTAGATATGGTCCGGAATCTTTCGCTCGGCGCGTGGCAGGCAGGCAAACCCCGTCTCGAGGTTTTCCGTCACCGTCAGCAGCGGAAAGATGTCCCGGCCCTGTGGCACATAGCCCACGCCCTTGGCTGCCAGCTGGTAGGCCGGAAGCCTGCCGATCGCCTCGCCGGCCAGCGAATAATCGCCGCCGGAGCGGTGATGCACGCCGGAGATTGCCTTGAGCAGGCTGGTCTTGCCGACGCCGTTGGTGCCCATCACGCAGGTCACCTGCCCCACATCGGCTTTCAGCGAAATGCCCTTGAGGATCTGCGACTGCCCGTAATGCAGGGTGAGATTTTCGACATTCAGCATTCTCTAGCGCCCCAGGTAGACATCAATGACCTCGGAATTGGCGGTGACGTGATCGAGCGTCCCCTCCGCCAGAACCGACCCTTCGTGAAGCACCGTCACCTTGCAGTCGAGCCGGCGGACGAACTCCATGTCATGCTCGACGACGACGACGGCGCGGGTTTCCGCCGCCCGGCGCAAAAGGTCGGTGGTGTGTTCGCGTTCGCCCAGCGTCATCCCGGCGGCCGGCTCGTCGACCAGCAGCAGCTTCGGATCCTGCGCCAGCAGCATGCCGATCTCGAGCCACTGCTTCTGGCCATGCGAGAGCTCGCCGGCGGTCCGGTCGAGTTCGCCCGACAGGCCAATCTCCTCGGCCAGCGCCGACACCCGCGCGCCGTCTTCCCTGGATGGCCTGTAGCGCAACACCGCGAACGGCAGCCGGTCATTGCTCAGCGCCATCGTCAGATTG
>JAHJUC010000605.1 GCA_018829385.1 Alphaproteobacteria bacterium | reverse complement strand
TGCGGCTGAGTGCGCCCACAGGGCGGGCGGCCTGCTGGCGGTCGATTCCACCGCCGCCACGCCGGTGCTGCAGCGCCCGCTCGAGCACGGCGCCGACATCGTCATGCATTCGGCCACCAAGGCGATCAACGGCCATTCCGATGTGCTCGCCGGCGTGCTCGCCACCGCGGCGCCCGCGGCGAAGACCTGGACCGACATCAAGGCCGACCGCCACGACGCCGGCGCCGTCATCGGACCGTTCGAGGCCTGGCTGCTGCTCCGCGGCATGCGCACCCTGCCCTTGCGGGTCGCGCAGATGTGCCGCTCGGCTGAGAAGATCACCGAATATCTGAGCACCCACCCGAAGGTCACGGACGTCTTCTATCCCGGCCTTTCGAGCCACCCCGGCCACGACGTCGCCAAGCGGCAGATGCAGGGCGGCTTCGGCTGCCTGTTCTCGTTCCTGGTCAAGGGCGGCGCGAAAGAAGCGCTTGAAGTGGTGGGCAGGCTCAAGCTGTTCCACCGCGCCACCTCATTGGGTGGCGTCGAAAGCCTGGTCGAGCACCGCCACACCATCGAGCCCCACACCGGCATCCCGCCCAGCCTGATCCGCGTCTCCGTCGGCATCGAGGACGCCGACGACCTGATCGCCGATCTCAACCAGGCGCTGGGCTGAGGCAGGTCGGGGACAGTTTACTTTTCTGTTGTGTTTTGGAGGCGGGATACGAGGCCGCGCGGAAAAGTAAACTGTCCCCTGCCATCCGGCCCGATCGACAGCCGGCAAATCAAAAAGGCCACCCGCGAGGGTGGCCTTTTCAGCAACAGGCTTTCGAAGCTTTCGATCGCGGGGCCTACACCCGGCGCTCGACCATCATCTTCTTGATCTCGGCAGCCGCGCCGCCCGCAGCGGGCTTGTCCCGCGAGGACGCGCCAGCAGGAAACCGATTGCCTCGCCCCTACACCCGGCGCTCGATCATCATCTTCTTGATCTCGGCAATCGCCTTGGCCGGATTGAGGCCCTTGGGGCAGGTCTGGGCGCAGTTCATGATGGTGTGGCAGCGGTAGAGCCGGAACGGATCTTCCAGATTGTCGAGCCGTTCGCCGGTGGCCTCGTCTCTCGAATCGATCAGCCAGCGATAGGCCTGCAAGAGCACGGCGGGGCCGAGATAGCGGTCGCCGTTCCACCAGTAGCTCGGGCACGAGGTCGAGCAGCAGGCGCAGAGAATGCACTCGTAGAGCCCGTCGAGCTTGGCCCGGTCCTCGTGGCTCTGCTTCCATTCCTTTGCCGGCGTCGGAGACACCGTCTTCAGCCACGGCTCGATCGAGCGGTGCTGGGCGTAGAAATTGGTCAGGTCCGGAACCAGGTCCTTGACCACCGGCAGATGCGGCAGCGGATAGACCTTCACCGGTCCGTCGATCTCGTCGAGACCCTTGGTGCAGGCGAGCGTGTTGGTGCCGTCGATGTTCATGGCACAGGAGCCGCAGATGCCCTCGCGGCAGGAGCGGCGCAGCGTCAGCGTCGCGTCGATCTTGTTCTTGATCCACAACAGGCCGTCGAGCACCATCGGACCGCAATCGTCGGTATCGATGTGGAACGTGTCGATGCGCGGGTTCTCGCCATCATCCGGCGACCAGCGGTAGATCTTGAATTCGCGCGTGTTCTTCGCGCCCTGCGGCTTCGGCCAGACCGTGCCCGGCTTCGGCTGCGAATTCTTCGGGAGTGTGAGTTCAACCATGGTCTCTGTTCCCTCTTAGTACACGCGGGCCTTGGGCGCGATCTTGGCGGGATCGATGCCCTCGGCGATCAGCTCGGTGTGGACCGGGCGGTAGTCGAGCCTGACCTTGCCCTTCTCGTCCACCCAGGCCAGCGTGTGCTTGCGCCAGTTGACGTCGTCGCGGCCGCCGAACGGGCCGTCGACATAGTCCTCGCGCGCATGGCTGCCGCGGCTTTCCTTGCGGGCTTCCGCGCCGTAGACCGTGGTGATGGCGTTGGCCATCAGGTTGTCGAGCTCCAGCGTTTCCATCAGGTCCGAGTTCCAGATCAGCGAGCGGTCGGTGACCTTGACGTCGGGAAGCTCCGACCAGATCTGGCTCATCCGCTTGCAGCCGGACTCGAGCGATTCCTGGGTGCGGAACACGGCGGCGTCTTCCTGCATGGTGCGCTGCATCTTCTCCCTGAGCACGGCCGTCGGCGTCCCGCCATCGGCATGGCGCAGACGGTCGAAGCGGGTCATGATCTTTTCGAACGAGGCTTCGTTGACCGCCGGGATCGCAGAAGTGCGGTCGATCACCTCGCCGGCGCGGATCGCCGCGGCGCGGCCGAACACGACGAGGTCGATGAGCGAGTTCGAGCCCAGGCGGTTGGCGCCGTGGACGCTCGCGCAGCCGGCTTCGCCGACCGCCATCAGGCCCGGCGTCACCTTGTCCGGATCGGCTGTGGTCGGGTTCAGCACCTCGCCCCAGTAATTGGTCGGGATGCCGCCCATGTTGTAGTGCACCGTCGGCAGAACCGGGATCGGCTCGCGCGTCACGTCGACGCCGGCGAAGATCTTGGCACTTTCCGAGATCCCCGGCAGCCGCTCGTGCAGCACCGCCGGATCGAGGTGGTCGAGGTGCAGGAAGATGTGGTCCTTGGCCTTGCCGACGCCGCGACCCTCGCGGATTTCCAGCGTCATGCAGCGCGAGACGACGTCGCGCGAGGCAAGATCCTTGGCCGACGGCGCATAGCGCTCCATGAAGCGCTCGCCTTCGGAGTTGACCAGGTAGCCGCCTTCGCCGCGCGCGCCCTCGGTGATCAGGCAGCCTGCGCCGTAGATCCCGGTCGGGTGGAACTGCACGAACTCCATGTCCTGCAGCGGCAGCCCGGCGCGGGCGATCATGCCGCCGCCGTCGCCGGTGCAGGT
>JAHJUC010000086.1 GCA_018829385.1 Alphaproteobacteria bacterium | reverse complement strand
CACGCTGGCCGTCAACACCACGTCAACCACGCTGATCGGCACCACCACTGAAAGCCTTGGCATCCTGACCAAGGACATCGACGCCGATGCGCTTGACCCGAACGCAACCGGTACCGCTCGCAACTACTACCTGATCGATGCCGATGGTACCGCAACCACTGCCGGCTCGGCGACCGCGATCACCCTGACCGCAACCACCACCGACGCCCAGGTCGACGACATGATCCGTGCCGTCG
Source organism: Alphaproteobacteria bacterium (assembly GCA_018829385.1). GTDB lineage: Bacteria > Pseudomonadota > Alphaproteobacteria > Rhizobiales > Rhizobiaceae > Hoeflea. Next base: position 19,070 of record JAHJUC010000086.1, on the reverse strand, counting down.
ATTCGATGCTGACCCAGATGACGGATGCAGCTTCGAACCTCGGTGCGGTCAACAAGCGCGTCTCCATGCAGGAAGAGTTCGTTGCCAACCTGATGGACTCGATCACCAGTGGTGTGGGACGTCTTGTCGATGCGGACATGAACGAGGAATCGACCCGTCTGAAGGCCCTGCAGACGCAGCAGCAGCTTGGCATCCAGTCGCTGTCGATCGCCAACTCCAACTCGGAAAACATCCTGCAGCTCTTCCGTTAAGAGCCACCGGGATCGGGGCCGCCTCGAGGCGGCTTCCGATGGTAGAATTCGAAAGGCCGCATCGGAAACGATGCGGCCTTTTACGCGTTCGGCAGGCCGGATTGACGCGAATGCTCCTGCTTAGTGTGCATTGCGGTAACTTCTTGAATTCACCTATTTCTAAATCCGCTAAAACAGGGAATGCTGAGAGATGCTATATGGTCCCGATACTAGATTTAGGGGTTGAATTAACTCCTCGTTAACCATAAACGTTTACCTCTTAGTTACCGACGATGAACCGGAAGTTAATGGCACAGGCCGATCCGGTAGCATGACGCAAGCTCATCGTAACCGGAATTGTGGCCGGTATGTCCCTGGGCAATTATAGGGGGCATTTAAATATGACCAGCATCATGACCAACGCAGCCGCGATGGCTGCACTCAAGACTCTTCGTACCATCAATTCCGAAATGCAAATCACGCAAGCCCGGGTATCCTCGGGCTATCGCGTCGAAACCGCCGGTGACAACGCGGCCTACTGGTCGATCGCAACGACCATGCGATCCGACAACAAGGCTCTCTCCACCGTCAAGGATGCGTTGGGTCTTGGCGCCGCGAAAGTGGACATTGCCTACACTGCGATGAACAGTTCCATCGACGTGGTTTCCGAAATCAAGGCTAAGCTGGTCGCAGCCCGCGAGCCGGGTGTCGACAAGACCAAGATCGACAAGGAACTGACCGAACTCAAGAACCAGCTCCAGTCGATTGCGGTTTCGGCGTCGTTCTCGGGTGAGAACTGGCTCAACAACACCGCGGCGACCGCTGCGGGAACCAAATCCGTGGTCGGCGGCTTCAACCGCGACGTCAACGGGCTGGTCTCGATCACCACGCTCGACATCAACGTCACCAGCCTGACCATGATCGGTGCCGCCGACGAAAGCCTCGGCATCCTGACCAAGGATATCGACGCCGACGCGCTTGATCCGAACTCGACCGGTACCGCCCGTAACTACTACCTGATCGACGCCGACGGCACGGCTACCACGGCCGGTTCGGGAACCGCGATCGCCCTGACGGCGACCACCACCGATGCCCAGGTCGACGACATGATCCGTGCCGCCGATTCGATCCTCACACAGATGACGGATGCCGCCTCCAATCTCGGTGCGGTCAAGAAGCGTGTCTCCATGCAGGAGGACTTCGTCGCCAATCTGATGGATTCGATCAAACAGGGTGTCGGCCGATTGGTCGATGCTGACATGAACGAGGAATCGACTCGCCTGAAGGCCCTGCAGACACAGCAGCAGCTGGGCATTCAGTCGCTGTCGATCGCCAATACCAACTCTGAAAACATCCTCCAGCTCTTCCGTCAGTAAGCCTGGAGTTCCCCCTAACGGGGGCGCAGAGTGAACCCATTCTGCCGTGCCGCCGGTCAACGGACATGGTGGATTAGCTGGTCCGCACCAAAATTGCCCTTGGTGCGGACCAGCACTCAATTCGTGTGAAGGCCGGCATTTTGCATCAGGTCGGGCAGCCTGAGGTCATTCTCACACAAGTTTAACTCTCTAGGTTTCTCACGCGCATGAAGGCGCAGTCGGATTCCGCAGTCCCCGCCTTCTGAATCTGAAGGGAAAGACATTGAACCGGCTATCGTCAGCAATTGCCACCAATCGGAGAGGCTCATGACGGCCAGTTTCGCACGGTATCTTCCTGATTTCGAATTCACCCACATGAGCGGATTTCATGCTGACCAGCATGTGGAAGCCGACGAAAAGCTTGTGGCATTGCCCCATATCGACACCGAAAGCATCCGCGCCGAGGCGAGAGCCGAAGGCGAAGCGATCGCCCGGGCCGAGCTGACGAAGAAGTTCGAAGCCGAGCATCTCGCCATTGAAAATCTCCACGCTGCCGAACTTGAGGCATTGCGGGTGGAGCTGGAAACCAGCGCCGCCAAAACCATCCCGGATGCGATTGCCGCCCGGAGCGCCGAGATTGCCGATCTGATCGCCGGCGATGTCGAGGCCGTGCTGAAGCCATTGATCAATGAAGCCGTCCGCAAGCGCATCCTCGCCGGTCTGGCCGATGAGATCCGCAAGGTCCTGGCGCTCGAGAATGCCGGCCGGATCCGCGTGTCCGGACCGGAAGCTCTCGTCCATGCCTTCCGTGAGCAGGTTGATATCGACGCTGACCGGCTGACAATCGAGGAAAACGACGGATTTGACATCGAGATCGAAGTCAACCGCACCCAGTTTGCCAGCCGCTTGTCCGACTGGTCCAAAGCCCTCACCGAGGTTCTCTGATGGCGGAAGGCGATTCAACACATCAGGGCAAGAATGAAATCATCATCGTCAAGCGACGCGGTGGCGGCGCGGACGATGGCAGCCACGGTGGTGTCTGGAAAATCGCCTATGCCGACTTCATGACCGCCATGATGGCCTTCTTTCTGGTCATGTGGCTGGTCAACGCCGCCAATGAGGAAAGCAAGGCATCGGTCGCGAGCTATTTCAATCCGATCAAGCTGATGGATGACAAGCCGACCGATCGGGGCATCAAGAAGGTCGGCAACACGCAGGATGGCGAGGCCAAGGCGCCGAAATCCAAGACCGACGGTGAGGGGAAAACCGACGGTCAGGGCTCCGATGCCGGCAATCAGGAAAACGCCTCGGCCGGCGAGAAGCAGGACTATTCGGAATCCGACTATTTCGAGAACCCGTTCTCGGTTCTCGCTGAAATCGCACAGGAAACCGGAACCCAGTCCAACATATCCGAGAAGGGTGAGGGCGGAGCCGCGCAATCAGGACCTTCCACCGGCGCCTCAGGCGGTGATGCCTACCGCGATCCGTTCGATCCGGATTTCTGGTCCAAGCAGGTCGAACAGGAAAAAAAGACGCTTGAAGATACTCAGGCAATGGTCGAGGCGGATGATTATCAGCGAAACATGGCTCCACCCGACGCTGTAGATGATTTCGGCCTGCAGGACGATCCCTATGCCCAGGCCGGAAACTTCGGCGGCAAGACCCAGGACGGGCCGCAAGGCAACAAGGCCGCGGAGATCGCCGGCGAGGGCGGTACAGGCTCGCAGTCCGAGCTGAGCGAGGCCGAGCAGCAGCAGGCCAGGATCGAAGCCGAGGCCGACGTCCTCAAGGAGGAAATCGCCAAGGCGCTCGGTGGCGGGGTCGGCAAGCTCGCCGAAGGCCTGACGGTCACGCCCGCCGAGGGCGGCCTGCTGGTTTCGCTCACCGACCAGCTCGATTTCGGCATGTTCAATGTCGGGTCGGCGGTGCCCGGACGCGATCTGGTGATCGCGATGGAGAAAATCGGCCAATTGCTGGCAAAACGGCCCGGAGCGATCGCGATCCGCGGCCACACCGATGCCCGCCCCTACACATCCGGCAATGACGACAACTGGCGCCTGTCGACGGCACGGGCGCATTCCGCCCTGTTCATGCTGGTCCGCGGCGGCGTGCCCGAGGAACGCATCACCCAGGTCACCGGTTTCGCCGACCGGCGGCTCAAGGACCCGGAAAATCCCTATGCCGAGGTCAATCGCCGCATAGAGATTCTTGTCGAGGCCAAGGGGAGCTGATGGTGCGGCGCGCCCGTCAATTTGCGCCCGTGAGCCTCGCCGTCCTTGCGGCGATGTTTGCGTTTGGGGCTCACGCCGAAGAACCGCAGGCGCCTCTTCCCTTCGAACTTTTTCACGGTGCCGGTAGCTTTTCCACCCCCCTGCCAGAAGGTGGGTCCGATGGCAGTGCCGGGTCCGAACCGGAAGCGCATTCCGGGATGGATGCCGGAGAGCATGCGGATATCGCCCCGGGTGAACCGGACCATGGCGGCGCGGACGCGGCTTCTTCCCAGGAAATCGAAGGCATCAGGGCGCCCTATTCCGAACCGGGCGAAACCGCCGGCTTCGAGATGGACGACCAGATGGAAGCCCTTGAGCCCTACAAACTGGTCCGGTCGCTGCAGTTTGTGCAGGATGCGGTGGTGCAGGGCGATCATTCGGCGATGGAGATGCAGCGCTTTCTCATCGGTGTCATCGACAGCCGTCTTCGGCAGGCGGACCAGTCGGTCTTTGACGATCCGCGCAATGTCGACGCGGCGCTGATCTACGCCATGAGCGGAGGCAATCCGGCGACGCTCGACATTCTGGCAATCAAGGACAAGTTCGGCAATTTCGACAACGAGGTCACCACCGTACTCAGGGCCTATCTGAACGGCCGCGCTGCCAAGACCCAGACAGAGCTGAGCGAAGTGGTCAAGATCTACCGGGATACGGAGATCGGCCCCTACATCACATTGGTGGCCGCCAATGTGATGGCCGCGTTGAATGACTCCTCCGCATTGCAGCTGTTCGATTGGGCGAGGCTGACCGCTCCCGGTACGCTGGTGGAGGAGGCTGCCCTGAGGCGGTCCCTGTTCATCGCGGCGCAGAAGAACATGGTCGACGAGGCGCTGCATTACGCCCAACTCTATGCACGTCGCTTCATCAACTCGCCCTATGCCGGCCAGTATGCCGATCTTGTTGTCGATCTCGTGCTGCTCAACTACGAGAAGGTCGGAGATGAGGGGCTCAGCGAGATCCTCTCCTTCATGGATAGGCCAAGAAAGCGCGAGATCTATCTGCGCATCGCCCGCAAGGCGGCCATCACCGGCCTGCGCGAACTTGCGGTGTTTGCTTCCGACCGGGCCGAAGCGCTTCTGGGAGTGAACGACAAGACTCCGCAGGCAATGGCGGAACTCTATTCAGGCATGGCAAAGATACCCACGGATGGTGTTGATGCTGTTCTTCAAAGTATAAATGCGCTTTCAGGTGCCCGTTTGTCACGGCGCGACCGTGCTTTACGGGAAGCGGCAAAGGTTGTTGCAAGCGAAGTCGTGAAAAAACCTGTCCCCGACAGCTTCACGCAAGCATACCCCTCCATCATAGCGCAACCGGAAGTGCCGCAAGGTGCCGAAAACATCAAGGCGGACACCGGTGAAGAGAAAAAGCCCGGAAGCTCTATTTTCAGACGGACGAGTGTAGCTGAAGAGGTGAGCCGTGCGGCGGAGGAAGAAGCATTCAAGGGTTATGTAGCGGAGCGCAAACAGGCACTCGAGCGCATAGACAAGCTGCTTGAGTGAATTGAAGAGGAAAGCATCGTGAGTGCACTGGATATGGTGTTGCAGCGGCAAGTACCTGCACGGCCGGTTGCAAAGGCCGGTGAAGGCTTCACCGGCGCCGATGCTGCCGGGGACGGCAGAAGCGATGCGTTTTCGGCCGCCCTTTCTCATGAGAAACGCAGCGCTGCCGCGGAACCGCAGGACAAGCGCACCGTGGCCGCGGACTCCGACAAGGTCCGGTCAGGCGAAGAAACCGATGCGGGCACTGACACCGGGGAACCTGATGACCTGATGTCTTCCGGGTCCGGGCAGTCCGACGAGGTTCTCAATCTCCTGTCCGGATTGATGTCCAGTGCGGCCTACTCCGATGACGCCGATCTTGGAAAGATCGCACAGGGCGAACAGGTTCCGGCTGAAGTTGCGGCTGATGCCGAAGAAATGGCGGCCGGCGCCGATGCCGTTGAGGAAGCGCCTGCAGGCAAGCCGGACGCTGCCGTCGTGATCAAGCCGGCCATGGCAGGCTCCGATGATGTGAGTGAGGCCGGCACGAAAGATGCTGGCGCCAAGGTCGCTCCGGCGCGGCCTCAGGCTGGGACAGAGACAACGGCAGCCAACATGCCACAGCAGGCGGTCGACGCACAGAAGGCAGCCGCTGCCCAGGCAAGCGCGGTCCAGCCGGGTCAGCACGGCTCCGTCGATGCCAGGTCGGCAACCGCGGCGCCTGCCACCCTGGCATCCGCGGCCACAGCCGCAGCGGCACTGACAGGGAAGGGCACGCAGGCACCGGCAAAGGCTTCGACGACGGAGTCCGGTTCCGACCGGCAGAAGGACCAGACCGCGATCAGGGAAGTCATGCGCGCACTTGGCATGGAGGGCGAGGCCCGACCCGCCGATGATGCCAGGATCCGGGGCCGCAATGCAGGCAGGCAGGGCGACGCTGCCGAGCGGAACAGCGACGAACCCGCCAGCCTCAAGGGCGGCAAGGTCGAAGTGATCGAATCGCGGCGGTTCATGCCCGCGCAGACCATGTCGGCGAATGCCCAGTTGTTGACCCGTTCGCTGGTGGACGCGGGCACCACGGCGTTGTCGGCCCAGCGCACGGCGCCGGCGCAACCGCTTGCCCAGACGGGACCGCAGCAGGCAGGGCAAACGCTTCACACCCTCAAGCTTCAACTCAATCCGGCATCGCTCGGCAGCGTCACCGCTGTTCTGAAACTGTCCGGTGAAGACCTGTCGGTCGAGATCAAGGTCCAGACGGCCGAAGCCTACCGGCAGATCAAGCAAGACAATGAATCGATCATCAAGGCACTCCGTGGTCAGGGCTTTGGCGTCGAGCAGATCACGGTCCAGCACGTTGCCGGGCCCGACCGTGCTTCAAGCCAGACCGCGCAGCAGGGGTTTCAGCCGAGCCAGCAGGGACCGGGGTCAAGTGATGCACAGTCATCGGGCAGCGAGAGCGGGCGCAACAATGCAGGCAGGCAGGGAACCGGTAGCCAGGGAGAGCAAGGCCATGAACAGAGTTCGTATGCTGGTTCTGGCGCTGGTCGCACTGACGGCGTTTATCTCTGACGGATTGACGCCACGCCAGGCCGAAGCGGCAACCGGTGTCTGCGAGGCCGAAATTCTCGCCGCCGCACGGGCCCACGGCGTGCCGCCGGGCATCCTTCATTCCGTCGGCCTGACGGAGACCGGCCGGAAGGGCTCGCTCTATCCCTATGCGCTCAACATCGAAGGACGCACGGTCTATGCGAAGAACCGCAGCGAGGCGTTGCGCGAGTTCGAAAAGGCGCGGGCCGAGGGCAAAACCCTGATCGATCTCGGATGCATGCAGATCAATCACCGCTATCATGGCGCTGAATTTCCGTCGGTGAGCGCGATGCTCGACCCGCACGCCAATGTCGAATATGCCGCCCGCTTTCTTGCCCGGCTGCACGCCCGGCATGAAACCTGGACGATGGCCGTTGCGCGCTATCACGCCGGCCCGAACAACGATCCGGCACAGAAAAGATATGTCTGCCGGGTCATCGCAAATCTCATCGCAACCGGTCACGGAGCATGGACGGACCAGGCCAGAGCGTTCTGCGGATAATGCAACCTGAAATGGCAGATGACATTTTTCTGCCCGATTTGTAACAATTTGTTAAGATTTAGGCGTTTCTAAACGACGCAAGAAAAAAATTAACCATTTGTTAACTTTTCCCAACACAATTGTGTGTGGGAGCGGTGACGCATACCATATCTAGGCAAATCAGCGGGAAATATGGTTAATCAATTATTAATTGTCACCGGATTCATTTCATAGTTTACCGCGATTCAGCGGATTCGTACTCCTTATGTAACGAGGCACCACACTGATTCGGAGGCGAACGAATGATCGTAGTGGTTGATGATCGGCAATTGGTAAAAGACGGGTACACATCTCTTTTCGGGCGGGAAGGGGTTCCTTCGGCGAGCTTTGATTCGGTCGAGTTCGGCGAGTGGGTACACACGGCCGCAGACTCGGATCTGGCGGCAGTCGAGGCTTTCCTGATCGGTCAGGGAAAACAGATGATGGATCTGCCCAGGGCGATCCGTGATCGTTCGCAGGCTCCGGTGATCGCGGTAAGCGACACGCCATCTCTTGAATCCACCCTGGCGTTCTACGACAGCGGAGTGGACGACGTGGTGCGCAAGCCGGTCCACCCCCGCGAGATATTGGCGCGTGCGGCTGCCATCCGGCGCCGCCTCAAGGCAATTTCGACCCATATCGAGATCGGCCCCATCCGGGTGTTTTCCGACGGCCGGGATCCGGAGATCGAGGATCGCACATTTGCCCTGCCCAGGCGCGAACGCCGCATCCTCGAATATCTTGTCGCCAACCGCGGCCGCCGGGTGACCAAGCAGCAGATCTTCAACGCAATCTACGGGATCTTCGACGAAGACGTGGAAGAGAACGTTGTTGAAAGCCACATTTCCAAGCTGCGCAAGAAACTGCGCAAGCGTCTGGGTTTTGACCCGATCGATTCGAAGCGGTTCCTCGGATACCTGATCGATTGGAAGTAAGTGGGATTTGGCCAGCCCGAAAAACGCGGTTGGCCACCTCCATTAGCATCACAAACAATCAGGTTCACGCAAGGCCCGCTAGCTAATCTAAATCGCAGTAGCAAACGAGGGATTACGCGATGAGCCTTTACGGAATGATGCAAACCGGTGCGTCCGGCATGAACGCACAAGCCAACCGTCTTAGCACCGTTGCCGACAACATCGCCAATTCCAGTACGCCCGGTTACAAAAAGGCAAGCACGGCATTTTCCTCGCTGCTTCTGCCCAGCAGCGCCGGCACCTACAACTCCGGCGCCGTGCAGACGAGCGTGCGCTATTCCATTACCGATGCCGGCCCTCTTGAGTTCACCACGTCCAACACCGACCTGGCTATCGATGGCGACGGCTTTTTCATCGTCAACGACAGCAATGGCGGCTCGTTTCTGACCCGTGCCGGATCCTTCGTCAAAGCCGGTGATGGCTCTCTGGTCAACGCGGCCGGCTTCACGCTGATGGGCTACGACTATGCCGGCGGACCGCCGGCTCCGGTGGTCAACGGTTTTGACGGGCTGGTTCCGGTCAACGTCAACTCGGCCGGTCTGACCGCGACGCCCTCCACCACCGGCCTGTTCTACGCAAACCTTGATGACAGTGCCGCCATCATCCCGGCTGCCGACCTGCCATCGGCGAACGCCGCCACCGCGCAGTACAACCACAAGAGCTCGCTGGTGGTGTACGACACCGTCGGCAAGGAAATCCTGCTCGACTTCTACTATTCCAAGACCGCCAATGATGTGTGGGAGGTTGCCGTCTATGACCGCGCGGACGCCACGCCGGGAACGGCATTCCCCTACGGTTCGGCCGCTCTTGCCACCCAGACGCTGACATTCGATCCCGCGCTCAACGGCGCCCTTGCGGCAGCGAGCGCGACAGACATCGTATTGAACGTGCCTGGCGGTGCGACGCTCACCGTCGACCTGAAGGACATGACCCAGCTCAATTACCCCTTCACCGTCGATGATGCCGACGTTGACGGCAATGCGCCGAGCGCGGTGACCGATATCGAGATTTCCACCGACGGCACGGTCTATGCGAAGTACGAGAACGGTGACCTGAAGCCGCTCTACCGGGTTGCCCTTGCCAACGTCGCCAGCCCCAACAATCTCATCCCGCTCCCCGGAAACGTCTATTCGCAGGGGATCGATTCCGGCGTCATCACCACCGGCTTCGGCGGTTCCGGCGGCTTCGGAAAGATCATTTCGGGCGCCACGGAAGGATCCAATGTCGATCTGGCCACCGAGCTGACCGATATGATCGCATCCCAGCGCAGCTACACGGCCAATTCCAAGGTCTTCCAGACCGGTTCGGACTTGTTGGACGTCCTCGTAAATCTCAAGCGATAAAGTTCGACTTGGGAGCTAGAAAGAACAGTCAATGTCTCTGACATCAGCACTCAGTACAGCGCAATCGTCTCTGTCCAATTACGCGACACAGACAAGTGTGATTTCGCGAAACATATCCAACTCCTCCAATCCGGATTACGTTCGGCGCGATGCGATCCTGACGAATTCCGTAATCGGGGCCCAGGGCGTCAGCATTCAGCGCGCCCAGGATATGGCACTGTTTGTGCGCAGCATCCGGGACACGTCGACTGCCAGCGCCCAGGAAACCCTGCTCACCGGGTTGAGCAACCTGAAAAACATTCTGGGCGGCAACGACTACGAAACGTCGCCTGCCGTCCTGATCGCAACCATGCGCGATACGCTTGCGACATTCGCTTCGAAGCCTGGCGAAGCCACGCTTGCGCAAATGGCGATCGCCGATGCGGTCACCGTGGCCAATGGACTCAACGAGGCTTCAAAGTCGGTCCAGAGCGTCCGCTTCGAAGCTGACAAGGCAATCGGACAGCAGGTCCAGACCCTCAACGAACTGCTGGCGCGGTTTGAGACCAGCAACAACAGGATCTACAGCGGTACCCAGACCGGCAAGGACGTCAGTGCCGAACTGGACGAGCGCGACTCGCTGATCAAGCAGATCTCGTCGATCATCGGCGTCACTCAGGTCACCCGCTCGGGCAACGACATGGCGCTTTACACAAGCGATGGCATCACCTTGTTCGAAACGGTTGCGCGTCCGGTGGAGTTCGACACCTCCTCGGGCTTCTCGGCTTCGGTTTCGGGCAATCAGATCTTCATTGATGGCGTTCCGCTGGCAGCGGGCGATGGCGCCAACACCACCGGCCGCGGTTCGCTGCAGTCGCTGCTGCAGATCCGTGACGAGTATGCCCCGTCGATGCAGGATCACCTCGACGAAATCGCACGCGGGCTTGTGGTCGCCTTTGCCGAATCGGATCAGTCGGCCATCCCGGCGCTGCCGGACATGCCGGGGCTGTTTACCTGGAGCGGTGGAACCATTCCGGTTGGCGCGACGATCGTGCCCGGCATCGCCTCGTCGATAACGGTCAATCCGGCGCTGTTGCAGTCAGCCGGTGGCAATCCGCTGTTGTTGCGCGACGGTGGAATAAATGGTGCGGCCTACAGCTCCAATCCCTCTGGCGCTTCGGGGTTTTCCACGCTGCTCGATGCCCACGTCCAGGTTCTTGACGAGCCTATGGCGTTTGATGCGGCCGCCGGCATTTCCACGTCAAGCAGCATTCTGGCCTTTGCCGCGGAATCAATCGGCTGGCTGGAACTCAACCGAAGCGATGCGGAATCGGCGGCTGAATCGCGCGAGGCCTCGCGCTTCCGTTCGCAAGAAGCCTTTTCAAACATCACCAGTGTTTCGCTGGATGAGGAAATGTCGATCCTGCTCGAACTGGAGCAGTCCTACAAGGCATCGGCCCGGTTGATCTCCGCGGTCGATGAAATGCTCCAGGCCCTCTTGGCGGTGGCGAGGTAATCGGATGAAAACGAGTTTCGTTTCAAACATAGCAATGCAGAATGCCATGCGGCTGACCATCGGCCGCGGGCAGAATGAAATCCAGAAACTGAATACCGAAATCGTCACCGGCCGCTACGCCGATATCGGTTTGGCGCTCGGCGCCAAGGCCTCCAACAGCGTTACCCTCAACAGCGACGTGTCGAGGCTGCAGGCTATCCTGGATACGAACGCGCTGGTCACCCAGCGGCTGTCGGCCTCCCAGTCATCGCTCGACCTGATGGCCGATGCCGCCCAGCAGATGCTTGAGGCATTCATCGCGGTCAACGGATCGGATGATGCCAACCGGTTGCTGATCGCCCAGCGCGATGTCGAAACGGCCCTTGGCGCCTACACGGTCGCCGCCAACACGTCCTCCAATGGCGAGTATCTGTTCGCCGGTATCAACACCAACGCGCAGCCGTTGCAGGAATATCTCTCTGCCGGATCGCCGCCAAAGGTGGCTTTCGATGCTTTGTTCTTCAGCAAGTTCGGCTTTGCCCAGGATGATCCGCTGGCTGCCACCATCACGGTGGCTGATATGCAGGATTTCCTCGACAACTTTCTGGAGCCGTCCTTCAACGGCACCGACTGGACCACGAACTGGTCCAGCGCATCCGATACCAACATTACAAGCCGCATTCAGAAGAACGAGGTGGTGGAATCCAGCACCAACGCCAACTCGGCCGGCATGCGCAATTTTGCGATGGCCGCCGTGATTGGTGTCGAATTGCTCAATTCGCCGATCTCGGCTGAGGTTCGCTCGGCCCTCAACCAGTCCGCGATCAAGTACGCTGGCGCAGCCGCGACCGGGATCGACAATGAACGCAGTATTCTCGGTGTCTCGGAAAACCGCATCACCAAGGCAAACACCGCGCTCGAATCACAACTCCGCATCATCACCCTGCATCTGGGTGATGTCGAAGGTGTGGATGCCTATGAGGCTTCCACGCGAATGAAATCTTTGCTGGCCCAGGTCGAGACGTCTTACACGCTCACGGCCCGGATCCAGCAGATGAGCTTGATGAATTACTTGTAGCAGCATGGCCCGGAGTTGCCGGGCTTAAGTGGACAAACATGAAGGGCGTCTGAATGTACCAATTTTCCTATGCGGATGTTCAGGAGGATGGTGTTGCCGAAGCGCGCGAACGCGAGCGTGAGGCAATCAATCATTCGATTTCGCTGCTACAGGCAGCCAAGGCCAGCGGTCTTGAATCCCGCGATGCAATCGAAGCCGTCTATTTTGTCAGCCGCCTCTGGGTCCGGTTTGTCGAGGACCTGGCATCGCCTGACAATCAATTGACGGAGGAGCTCCGGGCAAACCTGATCTCCATAGGGATCTGGATTATCAGGGAATCCGAGCGGATCCGGAAACGCGAGTCGGACAATTTCCAGGGCATCATCGATATCTCGATCATCATCAGGGACGGATTGAAATGAAAAGCTCTCTGCGCATTTCCCTCAAGGCGGGCGAACGGATTTTCATCAACGGAGCCGTGCTTCGCGTCGATCGCAAGGTGGCTCTCGAGTTCCTCAATGATGTGACCTTCCTGCTTGAGAACCACGTGCTTCAGCCAGAACAGGCGACAACACCGCTCCGGCAGCTCTACTTCATTGTCCAGATGATGCTGATCAACCCGGAAGGCGCCGAACAGGCAATGGGCATGTTCCGCAAATCGGTCGTCATGTTGCTCACCTGCTTCAAGAATGAAGAAGTTCTTACCGAGCTCAAGCATATTGATGGTATGGTGACCCAGGGCCGGGCATTCGAAGCGCTCAAGGCGATTCGCGCGCTCTACCCCATCGAGGAGCAGATCCTCGATACGGCCGGGATGTCCGCCGGGACCATCGAACAGATTCGCAAGGAGTTGGCGCCATGGACGTGAATTCGGTCAGCAGCAGCAGCATGGTGGCAAGCACATCTGCAGCCGCCACGGCATCCAAGAAAGCCACGCTCGATTACGACACGTTTCTGACCCTGCTCGTGCAGCAGATGAAGAACCAGGACCCGACCGAACCGATGGATGCGACCGAGCAGATTGCCCAGCTCGCAACCTTCAGCCAGGTCGAGCAGACCATCCAGACCAACAAGAACCTGGAAAATCTGCTGCAGTCCTCGACCCTCAACCAGGCCGGAACCATCATCGGCCGCACCATCACCAGCGCTGACGAAAGCGTTTCCGGCGTCATCAAGGAAGTTCAGGTCTATTCCGACGGGCTTATCGCCATCCTTGAAAGCGGCGAGAAGGTCCTGGTCGGCGCCGGCGTGACGATCAGCTGAGATGAACGAAGCTGACGCCCTCGATATTGTGCAGACCGCGATCTGGACCGTGCTGGTCTGCTCGGGTCCGGCCGTCTTCGTTGCCATGTTCGTCGGTGTCGGCATCGCCTTCATCCAGGCCCTGACCCAGGTTCAGGAAATCACCCTGACCTTCGTTCCCAAGATCGTGGCCATTCTGGTCACCGTGGCCGTCTCGGCGCCTTTCGTCGGCGCCCAGATCTCGACCTTCACGAACGTCGTCTTCCAGCGCATCGAATCCGGATTCTAGCCCTGTCTTCAGGCTCCCGCGCAAGCCGGGATGATCCGGGCGGCTGACCTCGACTGCCGGGCCGCTCCGGCCTCGGTTCGCCATCGCGGCAGAGCAGGGCAGGCAGCCCCCCGGTCCATCCCTCTCTGTATCCGCAACGGCAATCACTCTGCCACCTTCGCGCAAGCTTCGGGCTTTAGGGTCATGGTGACCTGTTGCGCGGGCATGACGCTTGCGCTGTGTTCCGGAGCTCCGCAAATATGGCCAACCCGCAAGCGCTGGCGATCCAGAAGACAAGCTTTCAGGGAAAGGACATGGGCTTTGCCTTTGGCATCGTCGTCATTCTGTCCATCCTGTTCTTGCCGATTCCGGCCTTTCTCATCGATATCGGGCTGGCGTTTTCGATAGCGTTCTCGGTGCTCATTCTGATGGTGGCCTTGTGGATTCGCCGTCCGCTGGATTTCTCCTCGTTCCCGACCATTCTGCTGATTGCCACCATGATGCGCCTGTCGCTCAACATTGCGACCACGCGGGTCATCCTGTCCGAAGGCCATCTCGGCCCCGACGCCGCCGGTCATGTGATCGGCGGTTTTTCGCAAATGGTGATGTCCGGCGATTTCGTCATCGGCCTCATCGTCTTTCTCATTCTGGTGACGGTCAACTTCATCGTCATCACCAAGGGCGCCACCCGCATCGCCGAAGTCGGCGCCCGCTTTACCCTTGACGCGATTCCGGGCAAGCAGATGGCCATCGACGCCGATCTGTCGGCCGGCATGATCGATGACAAGCAGGCGCACGAACGGCGCAAGGAACTGGAGTTGGAGAGCTCGTTCTTCGGCTCCATGGACGGTGCCTCTAAGTTCGTTCGCGGCGATGCCATAGCCGGCCTGCTGATCACCGCCATCAACATGTTCGGCGGCGTGATCATCGGTTACGCCCGCCATGACATGCAGATCGGCGAAGCAGCCGACGTGTTCGTGCGGCTGTCGGTCGGCGACGGACTGGTCAGCCAGATCCCGGCGCTGATCGTCTCGCTGGCGGCCGGCCTGCTGGTCTCCCGCGGCGGTCAGCTGGGCTCCACCGACGAAGCCGTCATCGATCAGTTGGGCGGCTATCCGCGCGCGCTCTTTGCGTCGTCGGGTTTGCTGTTTCTGCTGGCCGTGATGCCCGGCCTGCCGTTCATTCCCTTCGTGCTGCTGGGTGCCGGCATGGCTTTCGGCAGCTGGATCATTCCCCGCCAGCGCGACCAGAAGGCCCGCGCCGAGGCGCAGGAGGTCCACCGCACCGAGCAGGAAGCGAAGGACAAGGAGAAGGATTCGGTCAAGTCCATCCTCAAGACCGCGGAGATCGAACTGGTGCTCGGCAAGCAGGTTGCCACCAAGCTGCTTGGAAGCCACGAGGAACTGGCCTTCCGCGTCGCCAAGATGCGCAAGAAATTCGCCACCCAGTACGGTTTCGTGGTGCCGGAAATCAAGGTGACGGACGACATCTCGATCAAGGACAAGAGCTACCATATCCGCATTCACGGCACCACGGTGGCCGCCAACGACCTCAGGGTCGGCGAATTGCTGGTGGTCCTGGCCGGCTCTCACCGTCCGTCGATCCCGGGCGACGAGATCCGCGAGCCCGCATTCGGCCTTCCCGCCCTCTCCGTTCCCGAAAGCTTCGGCGCCGACCTTAAGCGCGAGGGTTTCCAGCCGATCGACAACGTCTCCGTCGTGCTGACCCACCTCTCCGAGGTGATCCGCAACAACCTGCCGCAACTGCTGTCCTACAAGGACATGAAGATCCTCATCGACCGGCTCGATCCGGAATACCGCAAGCTGGCCGACGAGATCTGCACCTCGCACATGTCCTATTCCGGCTTCCAGGCGGTGCTCAAGCTTCTGCTTGCCGAGCGGGTCTCGATCCGCAACCTGCACCTCATCCTCGAGGCGGTCGCCGAACTCGCCCCGCATGTGCGCAAGACCGAGCAGATCGTCGAGCATGTCCGCATCCGCATGGCCCAGCAGCTGTGCGGCGACATCGCCCGCAACGGCCAGCTCAATGTCTTGAGACTCGGCAACCGCTGGGATCTGGCCTTCCACCAGGCGCTCAAGCGTGATCCGAAGGGCGAGGTCATCGAATTCGACATCGATCCGCGCATGCTCGAGGAGTTCTCCGAGGAAGCGACCAAGGTTATCCGTGAACACATGGACAAGGGCGTGCCGTTTGTACTGGTAACTTCGCCCGACTCACGGCCTTATGTCCGGATGATCGTCGAACGGATTTTTGCAACATTGCCGGTGCTGTCGCACGTCGAAATCGCGAAGGGCATCGAGATCAAGCTTCTCGGCTCGATTTCGTGATCGAGGACCCGCAGGGAACGGTTCTCGCGCTGTTTCTGGCGTTCTGCCGGATTGGCGGCTGCTTCATGGTGCTGCCGGGGTTCTCCAGCTTTCGCGTCCCGGTCCAGATCCGGCTGTTCGTCGCCGTTGCCGTATCCATGGCGTTGCTGCCGATCCTCTGGGACACGATCTATCCGAATGTGAAGGGCGGCGGCGGCGAGTACGTGCTGCTTGTCGGCGAGGAGTTGCTCATTGGCGTCACCCTCGGCCTGGTGGCGCGCTTCATCGTTATGTCGCTTCAGTTTGCCGGAACGGCCATGTCGATGGCGATCGGTTTCAACTCCTCGCCCGGCGGCGGCATCATCGAGAACGAACCGGAAGGCCAGCTGACGTCGCTGATCACCTTTTCCGCCATCTTCATCCTGTTCCTCACCGACTTCCACCACATGATCATCGGCTCCCTGGTCCGCTCCTACGGCTTCATGCCGATGAGCACGGGTTTCGAGCCCCGGCTTGCGCTGATGACGCTCACCGATACGCTCGCCGGCTCCTTCATGCTGGTCCTGAGGCTGGCCAGCCCGTTCCTCGTCTACGGCCTGATCTTCAACCTGTCGATCGGCATGGTCAACAAGCTCGCACCGCAGATCCCGGTCTACTTCATCTCCATTCCCTATATCCTCGCCGGCGGGCTGATCCTGTTCTATTTCGGCTCCAACACGTTCTTCACGCTGTTCATCGACGGCTTCGAAGCCTTGTTCATGGGATTGATCTGAGATGGTGGCGTCACGCTCGGAAAAGCTCGCCCGCCTCGTCCGTGTCCAGCGGCAGATCGAACGGATGGCCGAGTTCGAACTGGCCCACACCGTGCGGGAGCAGGCCGAAACCGACGCGACCCAGCAGGCGCTTGTCGTCGCTGTCGGGTCCTTCGACCCCATCCATGCGGCGATGTCGACCCACTATGCCCGGCGGTTTCAGCGCCTGTCCGCGAAATCGCAGTTGCTGGAGGGCGCCAAGGGCGTGCAGGAACGCCGCATGCTGACGGAAAAGACCAAGGCCGACCGGCTTTCCGACCAGGCTGACCGGGCTGCCCAGGCAGAAGACCGCCTGGCGACCGACGAAAACCTGCTCGATCTCCTCGACGGTTCGCTTCAGCGCCGCGGATCCGACTGAGCCACGGCTGCCGCCTTTGTTGCGCAAGGCCAGCGTAAGCTTCGTAGGACAAAGTGTAGGCGATCATTTCCGGTCAGTTTCTGCGAGGAAAGCTCTTTGTCCATACAAACAGCAACCGATATCATTCTCGATGTCGTCCGGGCGGCGGATCCCGCCGTGGCGCAGCGGGCGGAAGCCATGCTCGAAGCGGCATCGATCCGCAAGTCCGAGCAGGCCGCCGCCACGCCCGCGTTCCAGCATCAGCTGCTGGCATCCGCCAATGGGTCATCCGTCTCGATGTCTGCCGCCTCCGTCGGCGATGCGGCGCCCGACAAGTCGCTTGAGGTCTACCAGCGTTTTGAAGCGATGATCCTGCAGAACTTCGTCGGCTCCATGCTGCCCAAAGACAGTGAGCAGCTCTACGGCGAGGGTACCGCCGGCGAGATCTGGAAGGGCATGATGGCCGAACAACTGGGTGCGGTCCTGGCCAAGGGTGGCGGCATCGGCATTGCGGCACGCATGATGGGCGACCGCTTCAGCGCCGGACTGGCGCCTGAATCCGCCGATGCGATCGGCTCAAACGTCTCGAACCGGGCGGCCGGGCTGATCAATGAAATCCAGAAACAGGTCCTGGCCGATGTTGCGGGATCGGTCGAAACCACTGACAAGATAGAAAAATCCAGCCAGGGACAACAATCAGCATGAGCGAAATGAATTCACACGACCATCGTATCATCGGTGTCCTGTCCCGTCTTGAAGCCGTTATCGACGCCGAAAATGCGGCGATCGGCACCGATCCCGATTTCGACCTCAACCGGTCGAACACGATCAAGAGCCGCTGCCTCTACGACATGACCATGCTGTTCAACGGCATCCGTCCGGATGATCTCGAGCCGGCGCACAAGCAACAGTTGGAGACCGTGCGGGCCAAGCTGAAGATCAACCATCTCAAGGTCGAGGCGCACATGGAAGCGGTTCGCGAAATTGCCGAGATGATCAAGGAAACCGTTGCGGCATGGGAAGCCGACGGCACCTATTCCGCTGACCAGTTCAGGGCCGTCGAATTGTCATGATCAAACTGCTCGCCACTGGCGTCTGGATATGCGCTGTGGCGCTGGCGTCGGTCTATTTCTCGGTCCAGGTCACCAACAAGAAGGAAGTCGTTGAGCCGGACCCCGCCATGTTCGGCGGCCTGGAGACCGTCCGTGGCGAAGTCACTTCAATTCCCGTCATCAGCAGCGGCGCCGTTCAGGGCTACTTCCTGACCCGGCTGTCCTACACGGTCGATCCGAAAAAGACCGAAAAACTCAGCGTCCCGGTCAACGAGTTGATCACCGACGCGCTCTACTCCGCGCTGGTCGGCGAACCGGTCATCGACTTTCCCGACATGGAGCGGTTCGACCTTGAGGCCTTCAAGACCCTCATTCGCGACTCTCTCAACGAGCGGGTCGGCGAGGAACTGTTCCACGACGTCATCGTCGAGCAGATTGATTTCCTGTCCAAGGAAGACATCCGCTCCAACGTGCAGCAGGGTCGCTCGCTGAAGAACAACCCGACGGTCGAGCGCCAGGCTCCGCCGCCTGCCGCCGAAGCACCGTCGAACTGATCCAGCCGGGCGCTTGTTGCTGCCCCGGGCAGCCTTAGAGCCGATCATCTTTAGATGGAATCGTTTGAACGCCGGAATTTCGTGATCTGGCAAGGAGCGTGAGGCGACGCGGCGCGAGCGCCGTTAGCCTCGCGCGACGCAGTCCAGGGCGTGAAAGACCAAGTTCAGGCGATTATGACGGGTTGTCTCT
>JAHJUC010000604.1 GCA_018829385.1 Alphaproteobacteria bacterium | reverse complement strand
GATCGGGCCGGACAAGAACATCGCCGCAGCCAGCCAGTGGCTCGGCGTGCTGCCGCTGGAAAACCGCAGGCTCGAGGTGCTGCAGCGGACCAAGGCGTTCCTGGCGATCAGCATCTTTGCTGCCGCGATCGCCCTGTCGGTGATGGGCATCACCTCGCTGGCGATCTCGCTCGGGCTTTGCGTCGTGGCCTACCTGCTGCTCGGCATCATCAGCGGCCGCGATTTCTACGCGCTGATCGAATGGAAGGTGATCGTGTTGCTCGCCTGCCTCATTCCGGTCGCCGGGGCGCTGGAGGAGACCGGCGGCAGCCAGCTGATCGCCGGCCTGATCGTCTCGCTCACCTCGGACCTGCCGGCCTGGGGCGTGCTGATGGTGCTGATGATCATCACCATGACGCTGTCGGATTTCCTCAACAATGTCGCCACCGCGCTGATCGCGGCCCCCATCGGCGTCAGCGTCGCCAATTCCATCGGCGCCAGCCCCGACCCGTTCCTGATGGGCGTGGCGGTTGCCGCCTCCTGCGCCTTCCTCACCCCCATCGGCCACAAGAACAACACCATCATCATGGGGCCGGGCAACTACCGCTTCGGCGACTACTGGCGCATGGGGCTGATGCTGGAAGTGATCGTCATCGTCGTCGCGGTGCCGATGATCGCTCTCGTCTGGCCGTTCTAATGCATGTCGCGCAAAAGTGTGCAGCGGTTTTGCGATAACGACATGCGAAACCAAAAGGGTAAAGCGCGTCACCTGGAACTGGTTTGATGCGCCGCGCTTTAGAGGATGCGCGCTGCGGTTTGCCTGACGGGGCGCAAGCGCCGCCATGACCCATGCAATGAGACGCGGAAGCCCGGCCACAGGTGCAGCCTGTCTGGCGGGCTTCCGGCCCGCATCCGGACAGAATGAGGAGGTTACACGACGGTCTGCTGGGTGGTCACAACCGTGATGGCCACAAAAAAACAGGCGGAGGCGGCGACGACGAATCCATGCCAGATGGCATTGGCGAACTTCATGTTCTTTGCCGCATGGAAAACCACGCCGACGGTGTAAAGCAACCCGCCGGCGAGAATGTAGCCGAGTGGCAACGCCTCCCAGGACGACCAGACCAGCACGACGCTCATCCAGCCCATGATCAGGTAAAGCGCGGGGCCAAACTGGCCGGGCGTGCTCCAGAACACCAGCTTGAGCACCATCCCGATCACCGCCAGTGCCCAGACAATGCCGAGGACGACATAGGCGAGGCCGGAGCCGATCATCACCACCAGCGGCGTGTAGGTGCCGGCGATCTTGAGGTAGATCGCGGCATGGTCGATCCGGCGCAGCGTGGGCCGCAGGCTCTCCCAAGGGGTCATGTGGTAAAACGCCGAGGCCGTAAACGTGCCAATCAGCGTGGCCGCGTAGACCGCGATCGCCGTCACCTCCCACGGCGAGGCGTCCGGCACCGACCAGACCAGCAACATGATCGCCCCCAGCACCGCCCCGGTGACGCCAATGGCATGCATGCTGCCGTCGGCAACGCGTTCGGAGCGGGTATAGGTCGGGTACATTCTTTGCTTGCCTTCAGGCTGTGATGCGAAACCGGATCATTGCCGCACAAGCAGGCGAAATCAAGGAAGGCGGGGCCGAGTATCTTGCGGTCCGTGTGGCTGCGCGGGTGACATATTGTCACGGAAGGCCAATAGCCACTGGCGTGCCGAACATCGCGCAGGTGTGGCCATTCAGGGGGAGTGAGGCGGCCCGAGGCGAAACAGAGCGTGCACCCGGAATTACCTGAAATCCTGATCCGGCAGAGATGTTTCCGGATCCTCGCGGCCAAGAATGCGGACGATGAGCACGGATTCCGTGTCGATCCTGTAGTAGATCGAATGCGCTTCGTAGACGCAGCGGCGGTAGCCCTGTCGGATGTGGTCAACGGCCTGATAGAGCATGGGCTGGGCCGCCAGCTCACCGAAACGTTGCATCATCCCTTTCTGGTAGTCGAGCGCTCGTTCGAGCCCGAACCTGTCGATCCCGAATTCGAAAATCCTCTCGAAATCCTGGTCTGCAGCGCGTGTGAGCCTATAGCGTGCCATTCTTGCGCCGCTTCTCGATCACGGCACTGATGATCTCATCGGGACTGCGCGTGCTGATGCCGCTATGCTCTCCCTCAAGAAGGGCTGCCTGCAATGTGCTCATTGCTGTTTCGCGCTCTTCCAGAAGCCGAAGCCCGGCCCGGATGACTTCGCTGGTCGAGCCGTATTTTCCGCTTCCGACTTGCGTCCCGACAAACCTCT
This sequence comes from Alphaproteobacteria bacterium, assembly GCA_018829385.1. Taxonomy (GTDB): domain Bacteria; phylum Pseudomonadota; class Alphaproteobacteria; order Rhizobiales; family Rhizobiaceae; genus Hoeflea. The sequence continues at coordinate 2,004 of JAHJUC010000604.1, read as the reverse complement.
CATAATGGTCGCCGAGGATGACGGATGTGTTCTTGGCCATAATCTCTCCTTTTGTCGGTACCATTATATCACATTTTCTGGTATTCAGCAATAATACACTTCACACCTCCGCGCCTCCTGTATGGAGGATCACTCGCCGCGCCATTGCGAGCGCCTCACCTCGTACCAGACCTCGCCTTGCTCGGCTCCCGGAATGGGATCGGCATAGTCAACGTGGACCGTGCGGGAGTAGTGCAAGCCGATCTTTTCCATCACCCGGCGCGAGGGCTGGTTCACTGCCATCGTTGTCGCCACGATCCTGTCATAGACGGCGCTTTCGAATCCCCAGCGGATCAGGGCCGATCCGCCTTCCGTGGCCAGGCCCTTGCCCCACTGCGCCCGGCGCAGCCGGTAGCCGAGCTCCGCCGATCCGTTGCCCTCCGGCCAGGGGCAGAACCATCCGACAAAGCCGCCATTGGCCATCCGCCGCGCCGTCCAGACATGCTGTTCGTCTCCCCTGGGCATCAGGAAGTCCGCGCCGGGATCGCTTTCATCGTGGCCGACGGGATGCCCGCCATTTAGGAAGCGCATGACCTCGGGATCCTGTTCAAGCGCGATGAAATCGTTCCGGTCTTCCGGCCGGCAGGGGCTGAGCGTCAAATGTCGGGTCTGCAGGATCAGCCTGATCATGTCTTCTCGCTGGCTCGATAGTTATACAGCGCGTAGCACCCTCAATCCGCCAACAAGACCACGATCATCCCGCATGAGGCAAGAATGCTTGTCGAGGAACCGGTGCAAATCGCGCGGACGACAAAGCGGCAGCGACTTTACCCGTTCGGCGTTCCTTGCCGATTTGGCGCGACGCGAAATCGCCGGCTGATCCCCCAACCTTGACTCCCGCGCTCTTTTCCTGTTTATCCCGCTCAAATCTGCGACGAGCATGACTCCGAGCCGCCGACCGGGACCCCTTGTGGTGTAAATCGATCCCGGAGGTCACCACCCGACAGCGCGATGCGCCCTCGGGTGTTGTTTGGCTTTGGGTAATGCCCGCCCCATATGGGCTGGAGACCTCTTCAGCAAAAACAGGACGACCCTATGTTTGACACTCTCCAGGACCGGCTTGGCTCCATCCTCAACAACCTGACCGGGCGCGGCGCCCTGTCGGAGAAGGATGTGTCGGAAGCCATGCGCGAGGTTCGCCGCGCGCTTCTGGAAGCCGACGTGGCGCTGGAAGTGGTCCGGGGCTTCACCGACCGGGTGCGCGAGAAGGCCGTCGGCGCCGAGATCGTCAAGTCGATCAAGCCGGGCCAGATGGTGGTCAAGCTGGTTCATGACGAGCTGGTGGCGCTGCTTGGCGACGAAGGCGTCGCCATCGATCTCAATGCGGCCGCCCCCGTCGTCATCATGATGGTCGGTCTGCAGGGCTCCGGCAAAACCACGACCTCGGCTAAGATCGCCGCACGGCTCGAAAAGCGCGACCGCAAGAAAGTGCTGATGGCCTCGCTCGACACGCGCCGTCCGGCAGCGCAGGAGCAGCTCCGCCAGCTGGGCGAGCAGACCGGCGTCGCCACGCTGCCGATCATCGCCGGCCAGTCGCCGACCGACATCGCCGCGCGCGCGGTGCAGGCGGCGAAACTCGGCGGCCACGACGTGGTCATCCTCGACACCGCCGGCCGCACCCATATCGATGAGCCGCTGATGGCCGAAATGGCCGAGATCAAGAAGCGCGCCAACCCGCACGAGATCCTGCTGGTGGCCGATGCGCTGACCGGTCAGGACGCGGTCAACCTGGCGCGCAATTTCGACGAGCGCGTCGGCATTTCCGGCCTGGTGCTGACCCGCATGGACGGCGACGGCCGCGGTGGCGCGGCGCTGTCGATGCGCGCCGTCACCGGCAAGCCGATCAAGCTGATCGGTACCGGCGAAAAGATGGATGCGCTCGAGGAATTCCATCCCCGCCGCGTCGCCGACCGCATCCTGGGCATGGGCGACATCGTTTCGCTGGTCGAGAAGGCGGCGGAGAAT
>JAHJUC010000603.1 GCA_018829385.1 Alphaproteobacteria bacterium | reverse complement strand
CGACCTGATCCGCCGCAGTGTTGCCGGAATGGCGCATGGTTAGCAATGATTTAAGATTCACCGGTTTTATTGGTGAGCGGGCCGTGAGTCGGACTTGAACCGGACGGCGGAGCAGCGTAAATCGCCCCTGCTTCTCCGGGGGACAACGCTCGAACGTCAGTTGTCATGGTCCGGGGCAGTCCAGATGCACATAGGAAGTTCTGCCAACCGGCGGAATGCAGCATTCAGTATCAGACACTATCGGGACATGAGTTAATGGGCAAAACAGTCGTATCCGCGTTCGCATTCGCAATTGTGGTGATCCTGTCCGCATCCGCCTTTGCGCCGCGCAGCGTTGCCCATTCCTCCAAGGGCTGCACCCCGGCCTATGGCGTTGATCCCTGCGCCGTTCAGGCCGTCGCCGAGTAGCCCTTCCGGCTCAGCCGAGCAGCCACAATCCGACAAGACCCAGACTGCCCACCACGATTCGCCACCAGGCGAAGGGGGCAAAGCCGTGTCTCGAGACGAAGTCGAGCAGGCTGCGCACCACGATCACGCCGGCGATGAAGGCCATGACAAATCCGATGATGATGGTGACCACATCGTCATAGGCGAGCTTGTCGTAGTTCTTGTAGAGATCGAGCGTGAAGGCTCCGACCATGGTCGGCATGGCGAGAAAGAACGAGAATTCCGCCGCCGAGCGCTTGTCGGTGCCCATCAGCAGCGCGCCGGCGATTGTCGCGCCCGACCGCGAAGTGCCGGGAATCATCGCCAGGCACTGGCAGAGCCCGATCTTGAAGGCCAGCGACAGCGGATAATCCATCACATTGGTGTATTTCGGCGTCAGCTTCATCCGGTCGATCATCAACAGGATGACGCCGCCGCCGATCAGTACCCAGCAGATCAGCGCCGTCGATTCGAACAGCACCGACTTGATGAACCCGTGCGCCAGTGCGCCGATAGCCGCCGCCGGCAGGAAAGCCACCAGAATGGCGCCGACAAAGTGGCGCGCCCTGGCGCTGGAGGGAAGGGCTACGGCGAGCGCCCAAAGCCGGGCGAAGTAGACCGACAGGATTGCCAGGATGGCGCCAAGCTGCACCAGCACCTCGAAACTGTTTCCGGGTGACTCGAAGCCGAGGAAATGCCCCGCCAGCAGCAGATGCGCCGTCGATGACACCGGAACGAATTCCGTAAGACCTTCGATGAGGCCGAGGAATGCCCCCACAATTGTCGTTTCATTCATGCCGGAGTGTCCCTTTTATGCGCGATTGCAGGCATGGGCCATTGGATCGCCCCTTTTGGCGACGAGGATTCACCTATACCTGATCAGTGATTCGCTTGTCTTGCCGTGGGCCAGTCCCTATAGCTCTATTTTCCGGAATCTGACCAGTCCCGCGCACCGGCGCCAACGCAAACACGCTCAGCTTCACGATGCCAGTTCTTTATCATCACACCATATCCGCAGCGTCCCGTTTCGTCAGGGTCTGTTTCAACGAGGTCGATTTTGCCGCGGAGCTGGTGGAGGAACTGCCTTGGGAGAAGCGTCCGGATTTTCTCAAGATCAATCCGGCGGGAACCCTGCCCGTCTGCGTGACCGACAACGGCCATGCCCTGTGCGGGCCGCACATCATCGCCGAGTGGCTCGATGAATCCTTCGGCGTGTTCAAGCGCGACCGCCGGCTTCTGGCCGAAGACCCGTTCCGTCGCGCTGAAATCCGCCGGCTGACGGAATGGTTCATGATCAAGTTCGAGCAGGACGTGGTGCGTCCGCTGGTCCGTGAGCGGATCATCAAGCTGCAATTGCCGACGAGCAAGGGCGGCGGCGCGCCCGATCCGAAGATGCTGCGCACCGGCCGCGCCAACATCCGCCAGCACATGAAATACCTGTCCTGGCTTGCCGGATCGCGCGCCTGGCTGGCCGGCGACAAGCTCAGCTATGCCGACCTCGCCGCCGCGGCATCGCTGTCGGTGATGGATTATCTCGGCGAGATCGACTGGAACGACTATCCGCAGGCCAAGGAATGGTACCAGCGGGTCAAGTCGCGTCCTTCCTTCCGGCCCCTGCTTGCCGACCGGATCCGCAACCTGCCGCCGGTCGCCCACTACGCCGACCTTGATTTCTAGGCTGATGGCCGGCGCAAGCCATACCGGACCCCTTCCACCGGACGACGTGGATCGCCCCGCGGCGGCGCGCCAGGCTGAACGGCTGAAGGCTTTTCTGAAGACCGAGGCCGAGCGTCTGGGCTTTTGCGCTCTTGCCGTGACCTCCGCCGATGCGCAAACCGGTTTGCGCGATCGGCTGACCGAATTCGTGGCTCTTGGCCGTCATGGTTCCATGCAATGGCTCGCCGAAACGCTGGACCGTCGCGCCGATCCGAAGGTTCTGTGGCCGGAGGCCCGTTCGGTGATAATGCTGGCAATGAACTACGGCCCCGATTGCGATCCGCTCGAAAACCTTGCCCAGCCCGGCATCGCCTCGATCTCGGTCTATGCCCGCAACCGCGATTACCACGACATCATCAAGGGCAAGCTCAAGGAACTGGCCGGCAAGTTCGCCTCCCGTGCCGGCGGTGACGTCAAGGTCTTTGTCGACACCGCCCCGGTGATGGAGAAGCCGCTGGCGCAGGCCGCCGGCCTCGGCTGGATCGGCAAGCACACCAACCTGGTCAGCCGCGGCCATGGCTCGTGGATCTTCCTGAGCTCGATCTTCACCACCGTGGACCTGGTGGCCGATGCACCCGATATCGACCATTGCGGCTCCTGCCGCGCCTGTCTCGATGCCTGTCCGACGGAGGCGTTCCCCGCTCCCTACCAGATCGATGCGCGGCGTTGCATTTCCTATCTCACCATCGAGAACAAGGGCCCGATCCCTTACGAGTTCCGCACAGCCATCGGCAATCGTGTCTATGGTTGCGATGATTGCCTGGCGGCCTGTCCCTGGAACAAGTATGCACAGGCCGCAAACGAGGCGAAACTGGTCGCGCGCGACGATCTGCGCGCGCCGCCCCTTGCGGGCTTTCTCGCCATGGATGACCCGGCGTTCCGGACTTTTTTCTCCGGCTCTCCGGTCAAGCGCATCGGCCGTGACAGGTTTCTGCGCAATGTGCTG
>JAHJUC010000085.1 GCA_018829385.1 Alphaproteobacteria bacterium | reverse complement strand
GCAAGCGGCTTTGTCGGCACGCAGATCGTCAACCGGCTTGCCGCAAACGGCCACAGCCTGCGGCTTGCGGCCCGGCCCGAGGCGGCAACGCGGCTTGCGTCGAGGTTCCCGGACGCCGCCATCGTGGAATGCGAAGATTTGTTTGCCCAACCCTCCGACTGGTGGACAGAGACCTGCAGGGGTGTGGATGCGATCGTTCACGCCGCCTGGTACGTCAACCCCGCCGATTATCTTGATTCCGAGCTGAACGCAGCCTGCGTCTCTGGCAGCTTCCGGATGGCGCAGGGGGCTGCACGGGCCGGCGTCGGGCATTTTGTCGGGCTGGGAACCTGCATGGAATACGCGCTGCCTTCCGAAATGCTCGATGTCAACTCGCCCACCGCGCCAACCACGGTCTACGGGGCCTGCAAGCTGGCGCTCTTCGAAATCCTGGGCAACTTCTTCAAAGACACCGATGTGCGGTTTTCCTGGTGCCGCCTTTTCTACCTCTACGGCGAGGGCGAGAATGAAAAGCGCCTCTACCCCTACCTCAGGCACTGTCTTGAAGCGGGAGAGACGGCCAGGCTCGGACCGGGAACCCAGTTGCGCGATTATCTCGATGTCGCGGTTGCCGGCGCCCGCATCGCCGACGTCGTCGATACTGGTCAGGTTGGCGCAATCAACATTTGCTCAGGTCAAGCTGTGAGTATTCGCCAGTTCGCCGAAACCGTCGCTGACCGCTATGGGCGGCGCGACTTGCTGGAATTCGGAACCCGCCAGCCCCATCCGCGAGATCCTTCCGCGGTGGTTGGCGTGTCAAATCTTGTTATTGAAGGATCAAAAAGGGACGCACGGTCATGAAAGCTCAGCTGAAACCGCGGATCAACCTCGAAGACAGGACCGCGCTGGAAACTGTCATTCCGCTCGAAACGCCCTTCGTGGTGTTCGTGGATCCCTCCAGCGCCTGCAATTTCAAATGCACGTTCTGCCCGACCGGCCATCGCGACATGATCGCCGATACAGGGCGGTTCCAGGGCGCGATGAAGTACGACCTCTTCACCAAGATCATCGACGACCTGGCAGAGTTCGGCAAGCCGATCAAGGTCTTGCGGATGTACAAGGACGGCGAGCCGTTCCTCAACAAGCGGCTGGCCGACATGATCGCCTATGCCAAGCAAAGCGGCCATGTCGACTACATCGACACAACCACGAACGGCACCTTCCTGACGCCCGAGAGAATGGGGCCTGTGATCGAGGCCGGGCTCGACAAGATCAACATCTCCGTCGACGGCATGAACAAGGACACCTATCAGCGGTTTACCAAGTTCAACTTCGATTTCGCCGGCTTTGTCGAGAACGTCAAATGGGTCTACGCCAACAAGGGCGACATGGAGATCTCGATCAAGATCCCGGGCGAATTGCTGCAGCCGGGCGAACGGGAGAAATTCTTCGATACGTTCGGCGACCATTGCGACCGGATTTTCGTCGAGAACTTTGCCCCCTGCTGGCCCGAGTTCGACATCGAGAAGCACACCGGCGTAAAGATCGAAAAGGGCATCTACCAGCAGGAAGTCTCCAACACCGAAACCTGCCCCTACATCTTCTATTCCATGTCGGTGAACCCGGACGGGCTGGTCAGCTCCTGCTTCCTAGACTGGTCGCGCGATCTCATCATCGGCGACGTCAAGAGCCAGTCGATCAAGGAGGTCTGGAACTCGGACAAGATGAACGCGCTCAGGCTGCAGCATCTTGAAGGAAAACGTTGCGAGAACGGCACCTGCGGCAGTTGCGGCCAGCTGAGCCATTGCCTGCCCGACAATATCGACCCGTACCGGCCGATGCTGCTCGAACGGTTCCGCGAGATGGTCAAGCTCGATCCCAACGTCACGGCGCCCGGCGCCAAGCGCGCCGCCCCGGTCATCGCCGCCGAATGAAAATTGTCCACATCACCCCGCATCTGGGCGGGGGTGTGGGCAAGGCGCATGCGGCCCTGTGCGCGGCGGACAGCGAAACCGCCGGCCGCCACTACGTGCTTCTCGAAGAGCCGCGCGACCACCGGCACCTGGATGACATCCACGAGACCGGCACAGCGGTCACGGTTGCTCCGGACCGGAAGACAATCCGCGAGCTGATGGACGGCGCCGATATCGTCCAGTTCGAATGGTGGAATCATCCGCTGATGTGCGGGCTGCTCGCCGGCCCGCCCCTGCCCGCGATGCGGTCGGTGTTCTGGAGCCATGTCTCCGGCATCGCCGCACCGTTCATTCCGGCAGGACTGGTCGCGGCGGCCGGACGGTTCGTCTTCACCTCGGCCTGCTCCAGGCTTGCCCCCAACCTGTCGGGACCGGCGTCCCCGGGGCTTGAGCGGACAGCCGTCGTCAACAGCGGCTTTGTCCATGCAGGCTCCGGCGCCGGCGAAGGTCGCGAGTGTGAGAAAAGCGGCATCAGCTACCTCGGTACCGTCGAATTCAGCAAGATGAGTCCGGCGATGATTGAGGTCGCCGACCGGCTGGAAACCGAAGATGCGCTGGTCGAGGTCTGGGGAGATGTTGGTGCCCAGAGCCCGGTCCGCGAAGCAATCGCGGCGATGAAGCATCCCGCGCGACTCCGGCTCCGTGGCCACACCACGAACCCGCGGGCGGCACTGTCGAAGACATCGATCTTTCTCTACCTGCTGCAGCCGTTTCACTTCGGTACCGCGGAGAACGCGCTTGTCGAGGCGATGTCGCTGGGCTGCGCCCCGCTGGTGTTCGCCAACCCTTGCGAACTGGAGATCGTGCGCGACGGCGAGACCGGCCTGGTTGCAACATCGGTCGACCACGCCGTGCAGCTGCTGAACTGGATGCTTGAGCATCCCGACGAGGTGCGCCGGATGGGCGAGAGGGCGCGGGCGGAAGTGTGCGCGCAGAAGACTCCGGATCGCTCCATCGCCGCCTTCCGGGCCCTGTGGTTGGCGGCAATGAACGAGCCGAAGCGGAGACCCGATTTTGCCGGGGCGCTCGGTTCGACACCACGGGAGTGGTATGAGGCCCTGCAGGGTGCGCCGTGTGGCGCCGATGCGTCCGCTCAGGCCGACGAGGTGGCGTCCAAAGGCAGCCTCGCCCATTTCATGGCCTACTATCCCGATCTTGACCTGATACCGGAGGCCTCAGCCGCATCCGGGGCTTGACCAACGTCCGGAACACTGTTCCCGGGCCTCGCGCAGCAACGCTTCGCTACCGACCTCGGCAACCCGGAAGGATCGCCGCTTCGATGCGGGTCAGCGTCACGCAAGCTAATTCTGCGAGCCTATAATCGGCATTTGGTGTCAGGCAGGAGCTTCCATTTTGGTGTATTTGACGATCTGTATTCCGACCCGGAACAGGCAGCGCTATTGCATCGAAGCCATCAAGGCCATCGTGGAATCGGACGAGACGGATTTCGAAGTCATCGTTGCAGACAATTCCGACGATGCCAGCATTCTCGGCGACTATTTCCGGACCCAGCTAAACGACAGCCGTTTCAGGCTGCTGCCGCCAACCGGCACGGTCATGCCGATGGTCGACAATTGGGAACGCACCATACCGGAAGTGCGGGGCCGCTGGATTTCGATGATCGGCGACGATGACCATATGGACCCAAGCGTTCTCCAGGTCATCCGGCGCTACGAACGCGAACAGCCCGAGCTCGAAGTGGTCGCCTGGGGGCGGATGAACTACAACTGGCCCGACAACAGGACCATCGCCACGCTTGCCGCAGTGCCGATGGGTCACGCCACCCATGTTCCCGACAGAAAGACGGTCAGCAATCAACTGTACCGCTGGAGCCAACGGGAAAAACGCCCGATCGGGGGCTTGGGTATCTATCATGGCGCTGTCCGCCGGTCGCTGATGGAGCGGATCAAGCGCAAATACAGCAATCGCTATTTCGAGAACCCGACCGTCGACTTCGACAACATCTGCAAGGCTGTTCAGGAAGCCAAGGCGATGGTGTTCTGCCAGCGGCCGTTTTCGGTTCTCGGAGCCTGTGCGGCATCCAACTCAGCCAGCACCCAGTCCTTTGAAGCCATGCAGAAGCTGGTCGATGAATTCTATCGCGAACTTGGCAGTCACGAGCGGATCGAGGACGAAGACTTCCCGTTCTCGCCCAGGCTTCCCGGCCTTGCGATCATCACCTCCATTGCCTCGGCGACCTGGTGGTTCTGCCGGAAATACGGCGTCGACAACGAGGGGTTCCAGGAAAATTTCGCCCACTCGGCCGTGCAGGAATGCCTGTCGTCGCGTAGCGTCGAAGAGTACAAGATAAAGGTTGAGGGCTTCCGGCAGGGATTTGCGGTTTTCGAAGGCGGGAAATGGAGCAGCCATTTCAATCCGCCGGCGGAGTTCTTTCCCTCGACCGCCCAGAACGTGCTCTGCGGCGTGTACAAGAACAACATGTATATCCGCGAGAGCGGGCTCGAGAAGGTGACGACCCCGGCTGAATTCTACCGCTTTGCGCAGGCCTTCGTGATGCCGGTCAAGCATCTGGTTTCGGCAAGACAGGCATTTGCGGCATGACCGTGCTCTCGATCTGCATTCCAACCCGCAACCGGCAGGCCTATGCCATGTCGGCCGTGCGACACATGCTCTCCTCGGAACGGCAGGACTTCGAGGTGGTGCTGGCCGACAATTCCGATGACGGCGCGCCGCTGGCGGAGTTTGCCGCCGGCTGCGCCGACCCGCGGCTCAAGCTGCTGCCGCCGCAGGACCAGGTGCTGTCGATGCGGGCGAACTGGGAGCGGATCGTTCCGGAAACATCCGGCGAATGGATCAGCTATATCGGGGATGACGACTATCTGGATCCTGAACTGTGTGAAGTGATCCGCGTCACCAAGAAGATCGTGCCCAATGTCGATGCGTTGACATGGGGAAGGCTTTTCTTCGTCTGGCCGGAAGCGCGACATGCCCCGGAAGTGACGAAAATGCCCAATGGCAGCCATCTGATCGGGATCAAGAAAGAAGACATGATCCGCAAGCTGTTCTTCTGGGAAGATGCCTCCGACCGGCCGAAATGCCCCTTTGGCGTCTATCACGGTGCAGTCCGGCGGACCCTGCTCGAGGACATCCGCAACACATTTTCGGGACAGTATTTCGGCCATCAGATCGTGGATTACGACAACATCTGCAGAACGCTGATGGTGGCGAACTCGTTTGTCTACTTCGAACGCCCGATGTCGGTTTTCGGCGCCTGCAAGGCATCCAACACCATGGGTCTGCGCGACGAGAAAGCGGCGGAGATCATCATCAAGACGTTCCTGAAGGAAATCGACGGGAAGATCGAAGCCTCGAACTTTCCGTTCCCCATCGAGCTCGGCATCACGGCGCAGATCGGCCATGTGATCGAAGCCTTCAAGCAGGAACAGGGTATCGAAATTTCCGCATGGGAAGACAATTTCATCGGAGCTTGCGCGCGCAATTGCGAAAGCCTGCATGACCGCAAGGCCTTTGAAGCCAAGAAAGAGGCCTACCGGCAGGCGATCATTGCATGGCGCGGCAAGGATGCGCTTTCGGCATTCAACCCGAAATACAAATACCGCTCCGACCTCCCGCACTTCGTCGGGTTTCACGACAATGAACTCAGTCTCGATATGGGTATCGGCGGCGCCGAATCCGCGGCGGAATATTATGGTATCCTCGACACCATGATGTTTCCGATTCATCTGCTCGAGGGCCGATTGTTGTCATGAACCGAACCTGATCTCCGAAAAGCCCGGGGCGCGGATTTCACTGCCTTGGCCATGGTCTGTGATGCGCACTGAACCCGGTTTCCAGGTTCGCCGCAGCCTTCCATGATCTCTCCCGACTCGAGACAGCACTCGAACGCAAGGAACCAGCCACGATGAACTCTTCCGAAGACATGTTTTTCTACCCTTCCAGCGGAGAAGATTCATTTTTCGAGAAACTGAAGGCGATAACGGACAAGTACCCGCACGACTTGCGCCACTACCTGGACCTTGTGCCAGTTTATGCGAGCCGAAGGAGCTTCATCCGGCAGCTGGCGCATTATGAATTGTTCAAGCTGACCATGGACCTGCCCGGACACTACATCGATTTCGGCGTCTATTTCGGTCGCTCCTACTTCACATGGCACAAGTTCATCGAGACCCTGACGCCAACCGCGACCCACAAGAAGGTCATCGGCTTCGACACGTTCGGTGGCTTTCCGGAACTGGCGCCGCAGGACGGGGACGAAGACACGTCGGTGGACAAGAGAACCGGCGGGCTCAGCGCCAGCACGTTTCTCGAGGAATTCAAGCTGCTTCTCGAGCTTCACAACCAGGATTCGGTGATACCGGCCAATCGCGGCAGCATCATCATTGGAAACATCGTCGAAAGCCTGCCCGAATGGCTCAAGGCCAATTCCGAAGCCCGCTTCTGCCTGATCAACATCGACGTCGATATCTATGAGCCGACCTCTGCAATTCTCGAGCATTGCTGGGATCGGCTCGTTCCCGGGGGCGTTCTCATCCTCGACGAGTATGCCACGAGCAAATGGCCGGGAGAAACCAGGGCCTGGGACGAGTTTGCCGCCAAGAGAGGGCAATCCCTGCCGGTCAAGCGCTTCCCCTGGGCAAATGCTCCCGGCGGCTATGTGATCAAGCCCTGACGCATCGCGGGATTTCGGCCCGTGACCGCGGAAAAAGGCGCGACATCCCCTGTTTTGCTACGTGGAGAACCGGAAAGCCGGGGATTTCACTAGGCATTTCCATTTAAATCGATTGAATAACTGAAAACCTCCGGCACCCCAACTTTTCCTGTTCTCGCTGATTAAAAACACGCTATAGAGGCTGGAAGGGGAAAGAGGGTGCATGAAAGCGCCCCCCATAAAAAGACGAGAGGACAGCTGCCTCATGGAGTATTTTCTTCAACAGCTTATCAATGGGCTCACACTGGGTTCCATTTATGGGCTTATCGCCATCGGCTACACCATGGTCTATGGCATCATCGGCATGATCAATTTTGCCCATGGTGACATCTTCATGGTCGGTTCGTTCATCGCACTCGCGACGTTCCTGGCACTGGTCGCCATCGGCATCTCCGCCCTGCCGCTGATCCTGTTCATCACGCTTCTGGTGGCCATGCTCTTCACCTCCGCCTGGGGCTGGACGGTGGAACGGCTGGCCTACAGGCCGTTGCGCGGATCGTTCCGGCTGGCGCCGCTGATCACCGCGATCGGCATGTCGATCGTGCTGCAGAATTTCGTCCAGATCACGCAAGGCGCACGCGTCAAGCCGCTTCCGCCGCAGATCCAGGGCGGCGTCACGCTGATCGAGGGCGTCACCGAGAACGGCACCATCGCGGTTCAGCTGTCCTACATGCAGATGATCATCATCGCCACGACGCTGGCGCTTATGATCGGCTTCTCGCTGCTGATCTCCAAGACATCGCTGGGCCGGTCGCAGCGCGCCTGCGAGCAGGACCAGAAGATGGCCGCGCTGCTCGGCGTCAATGTCGACCGCACCATCTCGCTCACCTTCGTCATGGGCGCAGCACTTGCCGCCGTGGCCGGCTTCATGTTCCTGCTGCTCTACGGGGTGATCGATTTCTACATCGGCTTCCTTGCCGGGGTGAAGGCGTTCACCGCAGCCGTGCTCGGCGGCATCGGCTCACTGCCCGGCGCCATGCTTGGCGGTCTGCTGATCGGCCTGATCGAAGTGTTCTGGTCCGGATATTTCTCGGTCGAGTACAAGGACGTCGCCGCGTTCTCGATCCTGGTGATCGTGCTGATCTTCATGCCCTCCGGATTGCTTGGCAAACCTGAAGTCGAGAAAGTCTGATGAGCGCCGCTGCCAAACCCGGCCTGATGGCCGACTCCGTCAAGGATGCAGCGGTAGCCGCACTCCTTGTCGCCGTTCTGGGCTTTTTCTTCTTCGCCCTGCGCACCGACATCGGCACCGGCGGTCTGGATCTTACCTACCGTTGGGGACTGTGGTTCATCGCTATAGCGATCGCCTTTGGCGGACGCCTGCTCTTGAACCTCTTCGTGTTCAAGACTTCCAGGCCGATCACCGGCGGAATGAGCATCTCGATTCCCGAGGGGGTCATGTCGGGTATCGGCCGTGTGCTCGGACCCGTGCTGCTGCTCATCGCGCTCACCCTGCCGTTCATCGTCATGGCCGTCTATCCGGACCGCGACCGTCAGTTCATCGACCTTGCGATCCTGATCATGACCTATGTCATGCTCGGCTGGGGCCTGAACATCGTGGTCGGTCTCGCCGGCTTGCTGGACCTTGGCTATGTGGCGTTTTACGCCGTCGGCGCCTATTCCTTCGCGCTGCTGGCGCAATATTTTCAGATCGGCTTCTGGACGGCGCTGCCGCTGGCCGGTCTGCTTGCGGCCGTGTGGGGGATCATCCTTGGCTATCCGGTGCTCCGGCTGCGCGGCGACTACCTCGCCATCGTGACACTGGCCTTCGGGGAAATCATCCGCGTGGTGCTGCTCAACTGGTATGAGTTCACCGGCGGCCCGGACGGGATCTCGGGCATTCCGAAGCCCAGCTTCTTTGGCCTCGACTTCTCGCGGACCGGCGGTTTCGCGGAATTCTTCGGCCTCGATTACGATTCGATCCATCGCTTCATCTATCTCTACTACATCATCCTGATCCTGGCGCTGATCACCAACTTCGTCACGCTCAGGCTGCGCAAGCTGCCGATCGGACGGGCATGGGAAGCGCTGCGCGAAGACGAGATCGCCTGCCGCTCGCTGGGGATCAACACCACCAACACCAAGCTGACGGCATTCTCCATCGGCGCGATGTTCGGCGGCCTCGCAGGCTCGTTCTTCGCCACGAGGCAGGGTTTCATCTCGCCCGAGAGCTTCACCTTCCTCGAATCGGCCATCATCCTGGCAATCGTGGTGCTTGGCGGCCTCGGCTCGCAGATCGGCGTGGTCATCGCCTCGGTGGTGATGATCGGCGGCATCGAGATCCTGCGCAACCTCGGGTTCCTGAAGGAGATCTTCGGTCCCGATTTCGAACCCACCCAATATCGCATGCTGATTTTCGGCCTGGCCATGGTGCTGATCATGGTGTGGAAGCCACGCGGCATCATTTCCAGCCGGAACCCTTCCGCGGTCTACAAGGAACGCAAGAAGATCAGCTCGGACATGGTCGCTCAAGGTGAGGGCCACTGATGGAACCCGCAATGAAAACGACCCCCGCGCAGACCTGGGACGAGAACGTCGTCCTCTCGGTCGAGCACCTGACCATGCGCTTTGGCGGTCTGGTGGCCGTCAACGACCTGAGCTTCAATGTCGGACGTGGCGACATTACCGCGCTGATCGGCCCCAACGGCGCCGGCAAGACCACCGTGTTCAACTGTGTCACCGGCTTCTACAAGCCCACCGAAGGCCGCATCGTCATGCGGCACGGCGCGGGCCTGCAGACCGACAAGATCGAGGCGCTGACCCTCACCGGACGGCAGTTCAACGATGATGGCGACGACCGGGTGTTCCTGCTCGAACGGATGCCGGATTTCGAGATCTCCAAGCGCGCCAAGGTTGCCCGCACCTTTCAGAACATTCGCCTGTTCGGCGGGATGACGGCGCTGGAAAATCTGCTGGTGGCACAGCACAATCCGCTGATGATCGCCTCGTCGATGACCATCGGCGGCATCTTCAACCTGCCGGGCTACCGCAAGGCGCGGGCCGAAGCGATCGACTTCGCCGCCTACTGGCTGGAGAAGACCGGCCTGATCAACCGGGCCGACGACCCGGCCGCCGACCTGCCCTATGGCGACCAGCGGCGGCTCGAGATCGCCCGCGCCATGTGCACAAAGCCGCATCTGCTGTGCCTTGATGAGCCGGCGGCGGGATTGAACCCGCGCGAATCCACCGAGCTCAACAACCTGCTGCAGTACATCCGCAAGGACCACGGCACCTCGATCCTCCTCATCGAGCACGACATGGGCGTGGTCATGGAGATCTCGGATCATGTGGTGGTGCTCGACTACGGCCAGAAGATCTCGGATGGCACGGCGGAGCAGGTGAAAAATGACCCGAAGGTGATTTCGGCCTATCTCGGCGTCGACGAGGACGAGGTCGCAGCCGTCGAGGAAAGCCTCGACATGCCGGTCATACACGGCAAGAACGATCCGGCGGACAACAGTGAGGGAGGCCAGTCATGAGTGACGACCAGAACCTTCTGACAATCCGCGGCGTCGAAACCTATTACGGCAAGATCGTCGCGTTGCGCGGCGTCGATGTCGACGTGAAGAGAGGCGAGATCGTCACGCTGATCGGCGCCAACGGCGCCGGCAAGTCGACCCTGATGATGACCATCTGCGGCAGTCCGCGGGCCCGCACCGGCGAGATCATTTTCGACGGGCAGGACATCTCCCGGACGCCGACCCACGAGATCATCCGGATGGGCATTGCCCAGTCGCCGGAAGGCCGCCGCATCTTCGGCCGCATGACCGTCATGGAGAATCTCCAGATGGGCGCGCAACTGGTCGACGACAAGCATTTCGACGATGATCTCAAGCGCGTGTTCGGTCTGTTTCCACGGCTCAAGGAGCGGGCAGGCCAGCGCGGCGGCACGCTGTCGGGCGGCGAGCAGCAGATGCTGGCGATCGCCCGCGCGCTGATGAGCCGGCCGAAGCTCCTGCTGCTCGATGAGCCGTCGCTCGGGCTGGCGCCGCTGATCGTCAAGCAGATCTTCGAGATCATCAAGGAACTCAACTCCAACGAGGGGCTGACCGTGTTCCTTGTCGAGCAAAATGCGTTTCACGCGCTGAAGCTGGCGCACCGGGGCTACGTGATGGTCAACGGCAACATCACCATGTCCGGCACCGGGGCCGAATTGCTCAAACGCGACGAAGTTCGCGCCGCCTATCTTGAAGGCGGAGCTCATTAATCGGAGGTAAGACATGGAAAACAGCCTCTTGTGGGAAGTCTCCATTGCGGATTTCATCTTTGTCACCATGATCCTGGGCGGCGGCACCGCCTGGATGACAGGCCGGGCGGTGGCCCAGACTTGGCGCACCCCGCTTCAGCTCGCAGGGTACATGATACTCCTGAGCCTTGCGGTGCGGTTCATCCATTTCGCACTGTTCAGCGGAACGCTGCTTTCGGGCTACTATTTCCTGATCGATTTCGCTTTCATTCTTGTCTTTGCCTTCCTCGGCATGCGGTTTACCCGCGCCGAGCAGATTGCAAGACAGTACAGTTTCGCATTCACCCGTTCAGGGCCGTTCGGCTGGCGTCAGAAAAGCAATTAACCGCACAGCAAGACAGCTCGAACCACCATCCAAAAAGGTCTGTATTTCTTTGAAAAGATCGGATTAGATGGTTGTACACGGGGCAAAAGCCCCCCACACCGGCGCCGAACTCGGTCAGCGCCTGCGGAGCCGGTGCCAGGAAACAAACAGGCGTTGCTGGGAGTTAACATGAAGAAGATTCTTTTGGCCGGAGCCGCACTTGGCTTCGCTATGTCCACAGCCTCGGCTGAAATCGTCATTGCAACCGCAGGTCCGATGACAGGCCAATACGCATCCTTCGGGGAACAGATGAAGACCGGCGCCGAGCAGGCTGTCGCCGACATCAACGCCGCCGGCGGCGTCAACGGCGAAATGCTCAAGCTCGAAATCGGCGACGATGCCTGCGATCCGAAGCAGGCCGTTGCCGTTGCCAACCAGTTTGCCGGCAGCGGCGTGGTGTTCGTGGCAGGTCACTTCTGCTCGGGCTCCTCGATCCCGGCATCTGCCGTGTACGCGGATGAAGGCATCATCCAGATCTCGCCTGCCTCGACCAACCCGACCTTTACCGATGAGCGTCCGGGCGGCGCCGATGGCGGCAGCTACCGCGTTTGCGGCCGTGACGACCAGCAGGGCGAAACCGCCGCTGCCTACCTGAAGGCGAACTTTGACGGCAAGAAGATCGCTTTCGTTCACGACAAGACAGCCTACGGCAAGGGCCTTGCCGACGCCACCAAGGGTTCGTTTGAAGCCCTCGGCGGAACCGCTGCCATGTACGAAGCCTACACCGCTGGTGAAAAGGACTACTCGGCTCTGGTGTCGAAGATGAAGCAGGAAGGCATCGACGTGCTCTACGTCGGCGGCTACCACACCGAAGCCGGCCTGATGGCCCGCCAGATGAAGGAACAGGGCATGTCCACCGTTCTGGTGTCGGGCGACGCTCTGGTCACCGACGAGTACTGGGCCATCACCGGCGATGCCGGCGAAGGCACGCTGATGACCTTCTCGCCTGACCCGACCAAGCGCGAAAGCGCTGCCGCCGTCGTCAAGGCGCTGCAGGACGCAGGCAAGACCACCGAAGGCTACGTGATGTACACCTATGCGGCCATCCAGGCCTATGCACAGGCAGTCACCGCCGCCGGTTCGACCGACTATGACGCCGTTCGCGGTGCGCTCAACTCGGGCAACTTCAGCACCGTTCTCGGCGACCTGAAGTTCGACGCCAAGGGCGACGTCTCGCTTCCGGGCTACGTCTTCTACCGCTGGTCGGACGGCAAGTACGCCGAAATCGAATAGTCTTCGATTGAACTGACTGAATTGAGCCCCGGTGTGAAAGCACCGGGGCTTTTTGTTGCAATAGCGAGTGCGGATATCGGTCAAGGTGGTGCAGAAAACCCTTCCCGACCCGCTCCATCGCTTCCGCGACGATCAGGCCGCGGTCGAGAGTTCGAGATCCGCGCTGCGGGACTTGCCGACCACCAGTTCGGCATTGGGAATGTCGTTGGACAACGCGCGGGCGAGCGCCCGTTCGGGATCGAGACCGTGTTCGAGCCAACGATCGGTCAGTCGCTGACGCAACTCGTCCGGTCCCGCAGTGAGCATCACTGTCATGTCGAACAGGTCTGCCATCGGCGACCAGTCCGGATCATCGAGCAGAAGGTAGTTGCCTTCCGCAATCAGGAATCGATGATCACGGGTTATGACGCTGCCTCCCGCACGCGACAGGTCAAGCGAGCGGTCGAACACCGGGACAGCAATCTCGCGATCGGCCTCTGTGCGAAGGCGTTTGAGCAGTGCCGCATAACCGTCGATGTCGAAGGTAAAGGGAGCGCCCTTTCGTGGCAGCGTCCCGCGCGCTTCAAGGACGGCATTGTCAAAATGAAAGCCGTCCATCGGCACGATCGCAGCGCCCTGCCCTCGCCTTTCCATTTCGTCCACCAATGCCTGTGAAAGAGCCGACTTGCCAACGCCGGGCGGGCCGGCCAGCGCAATGACGAAGCGCCGGCTCTCCGCTGCCCTGTCGATCGCCTGATCCGCTATGCGGATCGCATTTGCCTGACGTTTCATGATCTTTTCAGGCCGCGACCGCTTCCTGCGGCGGCTCCTTGGCCCCGGTCATGAAGGCGACGGCATCCGACATGGTGTAGTCCTTGGGATTGATGACGCAGAGCCGCTTGCCCAGCCGGTGGATGTGGATGCGGTCAGCCACCTCGAAGACATGCGGCATGTTGTGCGAGATCAGGATGATCGGAATGCCGCGCGAGCGGACATCGAGGATGAGTTCAAGCACGCGCCGGCTTTCCTTGACGCCGAGCGCCGCTGTCGGCTCGTCGAGGATGATGACCTTGGAGCCGAAGGCGGCGGCGCGGGCGACAGCCACGCCCTGGCGCTGGCCGCCCGAGAGGGTCTCGACCGCCTGGTTGATGTTCTGGATCGTCATCAACCCGAGTTCGTTCAGCTTGTCGCGGGCGAAGGCGTCCATCGCCTTGTGGTCGAGCTGGCGCAGCACCGACCCCCGGAAGCCGGGCTTGCGCAGCTCGCGGCCCATGAACATGTTGTCGGTGATCGACAGCGCCGGCGACATGGCAAGCGTCTGGTAAACCGTCTCGATGCCGGCGTGGCGGCCATCCAGCGGCGAGTGGAACCTCACCTCCTTGCCCTCGAGCCAGATCTTGCCCTCATCCGGGGTAACGGCTCCGGAGACGGCCTTGATCAGGGTCGACTTGCCGGCGCCGTTGTCGCCGATGACGGCCAGGATTTCACCGTGGTGGAGGTCGAAATCGCAATTGTCGAGAGCGACCACGCGGCCATAGCGTTTGACGAGATTGCGTCCCTTGAGAATGGGTTCCATCAGACTGACACCTTTCTGATCCACTGGTCGACGGTGACGGCGGCAATGATGAGCACGCCGATGAGCAGGTAGGTCCATTGCGCGTC